>JBAVYC010001350.1:0-2566 GCA_049698595.1 Desulfobacterales bacterium
GTTCAGCCCCACCGCTGCGACGCAATCGTTATGGGAATCCATGGAAAAGGTCTTATCCGTCATGCATTTTCAGGAAGTACTGCAAAAAGAGTTTTGCGCCGAACCAGGAAGCCGGTTTTTATCGTCCCGTTGCCGAAAGGGGAATCAGAAATCACATTTCATGATTTATAAGGCAAAATATCGGAATCTGTTAAAATTCATGATTGCTTGATAAAGGAAGAAAAAAAAGGAGGCTATAAATCCCATGGCTGGAAGAATCTTATGCGCGACGAATCTGTCTAATAAATCCATCCTTACCTATCGCTATGCCCTCCAAAAGGCTCGCGAAAATAATGCCAAAATCCTGGTGTGCCACATTATAAGCCAACGATCGATCAAAGCCGCAAAGAGGTTGGCATATTTTCTTAACGAAACCAGCAAAGATATTGTCAAAGAAAAAACATATTCTGCCTTTCGGCGCATGCGGCAACAACTCAACATCCTTTTCAAAGAAGAACTTAAAGATCATCCCGCATCCACAGATCTCATCGAACACTTACTGGTATACCATGGCGATGTCGCTGAGGAACTATTGGAAAAGGCGAATCGGTTTGGATGTGACGCGATTGTCCTCGGTTGCCACCGAGGCAATTTTGTAAAACGATTCTTTACAGGCGGTACGGCGAAGAAAATTCTCAATCAAACCAAAAAGCCCATATTTATGGTTTCTATGAAACATGGCAAAATTGATATAACATCTTACAATGAATAGCACTTTCATGAATAATGAAATTGAAATCCCATTGTAATGAAAGTGTTACCCCTTAGTTATTGAAAAAAAGCCCCTGTTTTAAACCCGCATAAATTGGTTTATTTGATTTCACTATCACCCTGCTTTCACTTTTTTAGCCAATCACTTAGAATTCGAATTTTTGCGAAAAGACATTTCGAAATATTTCTAAAATTCGCTTTGAATTTATCCGGCAAAATATCATATTTAAACCTAAGCCGCTAATATTCTAATCTATTATTTTAACCACCTTTAGTGGCATGTTATATGCTATTGAGAAATATTGGAATTGAGACCTAAAGCATCCAGTTTGGAGACCGGACCCGTTTAACGGCCTTGGGAAACAGTTATAACAACTTAATGTGAGTGCATTAAATCCGATGGGGACCACCGAGAAAATTACAACAATCCTTCGACAGGGAAATTCGGAATTGGAGTAATCCCATGAATAAAAAAATGAATACGATCGACGGTAATGCTGCCGCCGCCCATGTTGCCTATGCCATGAGCGATGTGGCGGCTATTTATCCGATTACCCCCTCATCAAACATCGGTGAAATGTGTGATGAGTGGGCCGCCAAGGGGCGGGAAAATAACGCTTATGGTCCGGTAACTTCAATCCGAAGCCGGAGCAGCCGCATCGGTTCACGGCTCTCTCGCAGCGGGATCACTGACAACCACGTTTACGGCTTCCCAAGGACTTCTTTTGATGATTCCCAATATGTATAAGATCGCCGGGGAATTGCTGCCGGCTGTGTTTCACGTGACCGCCCGGTCGGTAGCCGGACACGCCCTTTCTATTTTTGGAGATCCTCTTTGTTTGGACATTTGTACTACCTTTATGAAGTTTGGCGAAATGCCCAAAATAGTGGGTGGAAGATATGGATTGAGTTCTAAGGAATTCAACCCATCGATGGTAAAAGCCGTTTCGAAAACCTGGACTCACTGGCCCCTAAAAATCATTTCACGGTGGGGATTCGAGACGATATAACCCATACTTCTTTGAAAATAAACGAAAGATTTGACGCTGCCCCAAAAGGAAGTATTCGGTGCAAATTTTGGGGGCTTGGTTCAGACGGGACGGTGGGGGCGAATAAAAGCGCGATTAAAATCATCGGTGATCATACGGATATGTATGCCCAGGGCCATGGGCGCCAATAAGCAACAGTTGATTAAGGCGCTTACCGAAGCGGAAAGTTACGATGGGCCGTCCTTAATTGTAGCCGATGCCCCTTGTATCAATCACGGCATCAAACGGGGAATGGGTAAAAGCCAGGAAGAAGAGAAACGGGCCGTACGGTGTGGTTACTGGCCTTTATATCGTTACAACCCGGCACTGAAGACCGAAGGAAGCAATCCCTTCAGCCTTGATTACCAGAAACCGGATGGAAGCTTCAGGGAATTTCTCGGCGGTGAGGTGCGCTATGCATCTTTGCAAAAAACCTTCCCGGATGAAGCTAAAAAACTGCACGATCGGTTGGAACAAGAAATCAATCAACGCTATGAGTCTTTCAAGGATCTGGCTGATAAGCATGTCTTGGAAACAGATGATAAAAAAGCAGCGTAAAAAATTGATCAATGAAGAGGTGAAGTAAAATGGGAATCAAAATATCTGTTTGCGGTAAGGGAGGAAGCGGCAAAAGTACCTTGACTAGTTTGTTGGCCATGGCCGCCCAAGACAGGGGACTGACGACATTGGTAATCGATTCGGATGAATCCAATTCCGGACTTTACCGAATGCTGGGGTTTGACACACCACCGACGCCGCTTATGGCACTTGTCGGAGGAAGGGAGGGT
>JBAVYC010001351.1:0-19789 GCA_049698595.1 Desulfobacterales bacterium
AAAAATAGGTGAATTTTGGATGCGCAATATTCCAATAGTTTTCAAAGCATTTTATTTTCCTCGTACTGAGCACTACGGCTATGATCCGACAATAATGTTGATGTTTCGGCGGTGCAGAATGCCAAAAAAAATGTTCAATTTATAATGAACACCGGAATATTGGCAGCCATGGCAAGAAGTCCTCGGTTGTGATAACTACATATCTGTAGTTTGGATCCGTTTGTGATATTCATAGTTGGCGCCCAAAATACAGATCTAATTTTGTCCCGCAGAAGTCATTGCTTTTGCGGCTTAAGGAAACCTCGGTAACAAATAACCACTGGTCAGTAGGGCCTTGATATTGGGGATGCCATACCAATAAGCAAACAGATCATTCAAATGAAGGAAGACTTTGACCTGGGTGTCATTCAAAAATTTGCTGCAGGATTAGATGCCTATCGACTATCCTGACTTTGGATTGGTGAGTCTAAATTTCAAAATTGTTTTTACGATAAATCAGATACAGGGTTGTCCGCAAATTATTCTTTAAAATAATACTGGTTTCAACAAAAAATCAGCTTGAATATATGGTGAAGTTACGATGGGGAACCGTTTCAACGCTATCAGCTATCGTGAGGGTCATAGAAAATGCTCCCGATTTTTGTACCGTTTAAAATATTGATGCCTTGATCAATATTTATTTCGCACCGACATAAATCCCTTTTTCCACTCTTTTAATTTTCCCCTGTTTGTATGTCCGGTTCAGCATGTTGCGGACTTTTTTCTGGTTAAAACCGGTTTTCTTCATCAACGTGGCCGTATCAACCCCTTTCTTGGATCGATTGATGATTGCAAGGAGCTTGTCGGTATCAGTTTTTTGGCCACCTTTAGCCGGTGCCTTTTTGCTGACCGCCTTTGTCTTGACAACTTTTGCGGCCGGTTTTCCCGTTTTCCCGAGTGCAACTGCAAGCTTTTCGATTTGTTTTACCAGTTTCGTTAGCTCTATGCCGATAGCCTTGAGATCCTTGTTAATTGTCATTTTGTGTTCCTCCTCCATTTTTAATATTAAAATTTCATTTGATAACAACACGTTACAGAATAGCCTTGATTGTAGTGACTCCTAACTGACTAATTTAACAGTTAAAATTTGTTTATGTCAAGGAAATAAACGGTTTATCTGGCTAATATTCTTGACAATTTAAGCTGAGTCTGGGAAATTAGTTTTAATTGACCCTGGAGATACAACCATTAATCAAAAGGGAGCGCAACATGGATGGATCATAAAGCCCCGTTTCCGATTCTGGAGATGGGGTTTTGCTTTTGGATATCCTGATGAACGTTCATGTTTCCGGTCGCGGTTATAAGAATCAAACCGTAATACATGATGATAGTATGATAACTGGTCTAAAAAAAATTAGTAGCTAGCGTTCACCCGATGAGGCTAGAAAAGTCTTTGATGTTACCATGGAAGCACGGGCCAAGGCCTTCGAACTGATCAAACCCGGTATTCGGGCAGATGAGGTAGACCGGAAGGTTCTTTCGATAATCGAAGATGCGGGCTTTGGCAAAAACATCCTGCACCGCACTGGCCACGGATTTGGGATCACCGGGCATGAGCCGCCCTGGGTGGCCTTGGGCAGCGAGCACGTCCTGACTAAAAACATGGTGATCAGCATCGAACCTGGGATCTATATCGAAGGCGTTGGTGGTTTCCGTCATTCTGACACCGTGCTTGTTACCGACCACGGATGCGTCTCGTTGACCGAGTATCCTGACAGCCTCGATGAACTGACCCTGAAGTTGCCTTGATCATTGCTAAACCAGACATAGGTTGAATTCTGGATTATGAATTTTCATAAAAAGAGAGCAGATAGATGAAATGTTAACATAAAGAATCAGGGGACTCTATACAAATATGATCTGTATCGCATAACTATTGAATCAAATTTTCATTAAGAGCCTCTTGACTTAGAAATTCACTCAAGATAATCCAATTGGAACACGGGTTGATCCAAATTGAAGTTCTTGATTCCGGATTAGCAGCTACCCAAAATAGGTGGGACTTTTGCAATGATCGACAAAACCACTTCCTTAGAAAACGCATTGAGGACCATTCGTGATGGTGACACGATCATGGTCGGCGGCTTCGGGGTGCCGGGGACCCCATTTACGCTGATCGACGGTCTGTTGGAATTGGGAGTATCCAATTTGACGTTGATCAAAAATGAAGCCAATGAGGACGGCATGGGGCTCTCAAAACTCATCGAGGCCAACCGGGCCCAAAAGCTGATAACCTCCCATCTCGGGCTGAATGCCACCGTCATCGGCATGATGAATCGCCATGAAATCGAAGTGGCGTTTTATCCCCAGGGAATCCTGGCTGAAAAAATACGTGCCGGCGGTGCCGGCCTGCTCGGCATCCTAACCGATATCGGTATCGATACCATCCTGGCAAAAGATAAGGCGGTGGTTACTGTTGACCGACAACCCGCAATGGTCGAGCCGGCGTTGCGGGCAGATGTGGCCCTGATTCACGCCGCCGTCGCCGATCGCTTTGGCAACTTGATTTACGAAAAGAGTGCTCGAAATTTCAACCCGCTCATGGCGACTGCAGCCGCGAAGGTCATTGTGGAAGCTGAAAAATTGGTTGAATGTGGCGACCTGGCACCGGATCAGATTCATACACCGGGAGCATTCACGGACCATATCGTCGTCCTGGATACCCTGACCGAAGAATACGGAATTTTAGCGCATCATGTCCTTTAAAGAAAAAATCGCCCAACGGGCAGCCGCAGAGATTGGGGCCGGCCAGATCATCAACCTTGGCATCGGGATACCCACGCTCATCCCAAAGTTTCTTGAGGACCATAAGCAAGTCGTTGTTCACTCCGAAAACGGCATTCTCGGTATGGGGCTTCCCTGTAAACGCGGTTCGGAGGATCGCAACCTCATCGATGCCGGCGGAACCTATGTGACCACCGGGAGGGGAGCGGCCTTTTTTGACAGCGCCCTGTCCTTCACCCTGATACGCGGTGGCAGACTGGACATCGCTTTTATCGGTGCGCTCGAGGTTTCGGCAGCCGGAGATCTGGCCAATTGGATCATTCCCGGTCAATACTCACCGGGTATCGGGGGAGGCATGGAACTGGCTCAGAAAGCCCGGCGCCTGATCGTAACCAGCATGCATACCACCCGCAATGGTGACCCAAAAATTTTAAAGGCCTGCACCCTGCCCTTGACCGCCAAAGGCTGCGTGAATACGATAATAACCGAATTAGCGGTCATCGACGTACTGCCGGCCGGACTTGTTCTGCGGGAGATTGCAGCTGAAACCGAAATCGACACCGTAATTGCCAGGACAGATGCCGCGCTGCTTATTCCGGATGGCAATCTGACCCGGTATTAAAAGACTGTGATAATTGTACTATATGAACCACCGAGCCGCATGATTTGAATGGAATCAAAATGATTGATCAAAATAATAAAGAAAAGCACATCCTTGAGACCGTCGATAAACTTGCAGAAGAAATGATAGACTTCGCCTGCCGTCTGGTGGCCGAACCCAGTACGGTGGGCCATGAGATGTCGGTAATGACGGCAATGGAAAACCAGCTGGAGCAGCTCGGATTTTCCGCCGAACGCATACCCATGGATCAGGGTTCGCTGGGTGAGCATCCCGGGTTTGCAGCAGGGCCGTGGGACTATGAGAACCGTCACAACCTTGTGGCCGTCGAAAAAGCGGCGGGAACCGGCGGGCACAGCGCCCTTTTCAACGGGCATTTAGATGTGGTCAGCCCGGAGCCGACCGATTTTTGGGACCAGGATCCTTTCGTTCCGGAAATTAGGGACGGCTGGCTCTACGGCCGCGGTGCCGGAGACATGAAGTCAGGAATCGCCGCGATGACATACGCACTTTATGCGGTCAAGAAAGCCGGTTTTGGCCTGAATGCGCCGGTGACCATTGAAACTGTTATCGAAGAAGAGTGCAGTGGCAACGGCGCTCTGGCTTGTATTGTGGCCGGCCACGATGCCGAGGCTGTTTTGATCCCGGAGCCTTTCGGTCCGACGATTTTAACCCACCAAGTGGGTGTGCTGTGGTTCAAGGTGAAAGTGAAAGGGTCTCCCCGTCATGTGCTGGCGGCTGCGGCCGGAACCAATGCGATTGAAAAGAGTTATTTTCTGATAAATGGGTTGCGACAACTGGAAGCCGATTTAAATCAAAAAGAGATACCGGCGGCCTATCGGCACATTGATCATCCATTGAATTTGAATATCGGTATTATTCATGGTGGCGACTGGCCGTCCACCGTGCCCGCTGAAGCCGAATTTCACGGTCGAATGTCCTTTTTCCCCGGTGTTGTCTATAACGACTTTTGCCGGCAGATTACTGAAACGGTAGAACAGATTGCAAAATCGGATTCCTGGCTGCGCGAGCATCCTCCCACAATCGAATTCTACGGCTTTCGATCCGACGGCCACGGTATATCACGGGATCTTCCTGCCCTGGCAATGCTGAATGCCTGTCATAAATCTTTGACGGGAGAAGATGCCGAGGAATATATTGCAACCTGCACCACGGACCTGAGAGCATTTCAGCATTTCGGCAAGGGTCAGGCCACCTGCTATGGTCCGGTTGCCGAAAACATCCATGCCGCCAACGAACGCGTCAAGATTGACAGCGTCATCCATGTCGCAAAAGCGTATGCCTTGTTCCTGGCACGCTGGTGTGGATTGACCTGAGAAGCGCGCGGCCGTCCTAAAAATGGTAATAAAGATCCGGGTCCAGAGAACCAGGCTTTGGATACAGAATAAAAAAAATCCCCGACAATTAATCGATCCTGCCGGGGATCTATTAACTATTCTTTGCCATGTTGTTTATGCAACCTTGGGTTTATGACAATTACCAGTCTGTACCTTTCTGGGCTTTTTCGGCTATAGCCTTGTTTGCAAAGGATCTTTCCACTTCTTATCCTGGTTTATGTTTTTCAGAACCGGCACCTGAAAATCCTGACCGGTGGCCGAATGAACGACTACCTGGTTTCCGCGGCGGACGACATTGCCGATGGAGTTGCCGCGACTGGACAGAAGAAAGCCGTCCTCGGCCTCGTAACGCGTACCGAATTGCCAGCTCAATTGCAGACGTTTTTCAGCCACACCGCGCGCTTGATCATTTAATTTCTTGCCGTACTCGTCCTCTAGCCGAGGGGCATCTCCCAGGCAAACTTGTCCGGTCGGCCGTGGCAATCCGAGCATTCGACCTCAACCTGACCCATGGTGGTGCCGTGAATATTGCCGTCGCCATGAATGTCGACACTGGTGTGGCAGTCCTGGCACAGCAGCCCGCCTAAACACATTGGGTTGAACTTCTCGCTTTGTTGGCTCGACTTGATGCAAAAGGTGTATTACCTTGAAATATTAATGGGTCATGTTTCCCTGAAACTCGTACGGCTTGGTGTGACAGCGTAAACCCCATTGTTGCAACGCAAGGGTAAAGGGGAGCACTATATTTACTGATCAGAATGATTTTAAGATGAATCAGAAAGGAGAACGATATTATGCGCTACTTTATCTACGTATTTTTGTTTTTAGCAGTTTCCACGGTTGCATTTGGTGCCACCGGCGCTTCGGTGACATATCAGGTCAATGGTCAATCTTATGAAGGATATTACACCAGCCCTTCCGACCAGGCGCCTTTCGTGCTGTTGATTCATGACTGGGATGGTTTGACGGATTATGAAATCAAGCGTGCCGATATGCTCGCTGATTTGGGCTATGCTGTTTTTGCTTTGGATTTGTTTGGTGCCGGGGTAAGGCCCACTGAAATGAAAGATAAACGCCAGCATACGGGTGAACTTTATAAAGACAGAGAGAAAATGCGGGCGTTGATGCAAGGGGCTTTGGATGCAGCCAAGAATAAAGGCGCCGACATCGAGCATGCCGTCGCTGTGGGCTATTGTTTTGGTGGCGCGGCCGTGCTTGAATTGGCGCGGTCCGGTGCAGACCTGAAAGGATTTGCCACTTTTCATGGTGGCTTGAAGACACCGAAAGGACAAAATTACGCCAACACCCGGGGGAAAATTTTGATTATGCACGGTTCAGCGGACACCGCGATTACCATGGACCAATTCGCTGATTTGGCCAAAGAGCTGGAGGCGGCCGGTGTTGCCCACGAAATGATCACTTACGGTGGGGCCCAACATGCGTTTACCGTTTTTGGGGGAACCCGTTATCAGGAAACTGCGGATAAAAAATCCTGGCAGCGCTTTACGAAATTCCTGGCGGATACGTTGAAAAATTGAAATTTCGTCTTTCTTTTTTAATTGAGATTAAATCAGCCGATCTACCGGAAATAGGTCTATGAGTAACCGTAAGAGGGTTTTTCTTTTAATTTTCATTATGGCTTTAAGCGCTTTGATTGTGGCTGGGATCACAATTTTTTCCCTATACCAGGCTGCAATCAGCGAAGAGAGAGAACGACTTGTGGAAACGGCGCAAAGTCAAGCTCGTCTGATTGAAGCCGTTGCCCGATTCGACGCTGCTTCCGGTAAGTATGATGGTCCGGAAAGTGCTAGGGCGGCGACAAAGAGTCAAATAATTGAAGCACATATGAATTACGAGCAATCCGGCCGGACCATGGAGTTTACCATTGCCGAACGAAGGGGTAATTCGATAATTTTTTTGTTTAGGCATCGGCATGGCGACCTCAAACAACCGGAAGCGGTCGATTTTAGCTCGAATTTAGCCGAGCCAATGAGACGGGCGCTGTTAGGATTCTCGGGGACATTAGTTGGCGTTGATTATCGAGGAGAGCTGGTGCTGGCGGCCCACGAACCGGTTTCAGAGCTAAATTTGGGCATTGTCTCCAAGATCGATCTTTCCGAAATACGCATGCCGTTTGTGAAAGCTGCGGCGATAGCCGGATTTTTTTCAGTCCTGGTGGTATTGGGCGGCGCCGCCTTGTTCTTAAAGATAAGTAATCCGATGATTGAGTTACTGGAGGAACGCAACGTCGAGCTGGCGCTAGCGAACAAAAAGCTCAGGCAAGAAATAGTCGAACGCACGCGGGTGGAGGAGGCGCTGCGCAAAAGTGAGATGAAATATCGGGATATCTATTTTAACATCCAGGATGTCTATTATGAGACCAGCCCCGATGGAATTATTCTCGAAATCAGTCCCTCCATCGAAAATTTTACCCAATATAAACACACAGAGTTAATTGGTAAATCATTATATGACATTTACGCCGACCCTGAAGCAACGAGGAAGGTTGTAAAGGAGATTTTAGCTAAAGGAAAGGTGAGTGATTATGAGATCCATCTAAAAGACAAGGACAATTCACAGCGGCCCTGTTCCATCGTTGCGATCGCGATAAAAGATGAACAAGGTATTCCCTTAAAATTTGCCGGTTCCATGCGGGACATATTTAATCGAAAACAGGCTGAAAAAGAAAGAAAGGATTTAGAGGAGAAGATTGCGCGGTTAGAGAAAATGGAAGCATTGGGGCTTCTAGCCGGCGGGGTGGCCCATGATCTTAATAATGTGTTGTCCGGGATCGTCGGCTACCCAGATCTGTTGTTGATGGAGCTGCCCGAAGATAGTCTTCTGAGACAACCTATTTTTAATATCCAAAAGTCAGGACAAAAAGCCGCTGATATCGTCCAGGACCTGTTGACACTTGCCAGAAGGGGGGTCATTACATCAGATGTCCTGAATTTAAATGACATCGTAGACGAGTACCTGGGATCGCCCGAACATGAACGGCTAAAAGCTTTTTACGCCGGCGTTCAGATTGAAACGAACCTGGATTGCGAGTTATTGAATATCAAAGGCTCTCCTTTTCACCTGCGGAAAACGGTTATGAATCTGATTTCAAATGCGGCCGAAGCCCAAGTTGCAGGCGGCAAAATCACCTTGTTGACAAGGAATCAATATATAGACCGGCCCATTAAAGGCTATGAAAACATCCACGAGGGCGACTATGTTGTCCTGGAAGTATCGGATACCGGGATTGGGATCGCCACTGAAGAGCTAAACAGGATTTTTGAACCCTTTTATACCAAAAAAGTAATGGGAAGGAGCGGTACGGGTCTCGGGATGGCCGTTGTCTGGGGAACGGTTCAGGATCACCGCGGGTATATCGATATTGAAAGTAAAGAAGGCCAAGGGACCACATTCTATCTTTATTTTCCTGTGACAAGAGATAGTATCGTCGAGAAAAAAACCGTAATTCCGGTTGAAACCTATATGGGAACCGGGCAAACAATTCTGGTCGTTGATGATGTCAGGGACCAACGCGAGCTCGCCTCAAGTATGCTGACCAAGTTGGGTTATTCCGCCAGAGCCGTATCAAGCGGAGAAAAGGCGATCGATTATCTAAAAAACAATTCCACAGCCCTGGTGCTTTTAGATATGATTATGGAACCCGGGATAGATGGCCTTGATACATACAGACAGATTCTCAAATTGCATCCTAAACAAAAAGCAATCATCGCCAGTGGATTTTCTGAAACGAAACGGGTCAAAAAGGCCCAAAAACTGGGTGCCGGTCAATATGTAAAAAAGCCGTATACTCTTGAAAAGATAGGAATAGCCGTCAAGAATGCGTTGGTCAACGGATAAGATGGACAAATTAGTTTGAATAGCACAATTTGATCGCAAGCAGAATCAAAAATTGAAAGCTTAAAAACGTTATTGTAATTTTTTGCCGGACGCAGGCGGAACCTCAGGTGCAGGCCGGTTGGAGAGAAGAAGAACGTAGCGGTGGTCGATCCACTCGCGGATCACGACATAAATCGGCAGTGCTAAGGTGTCCTTGATCTTAAGATATGCTTTCTCTTTTGCGACGACGTAAACAGGCTCCTCCGCTTTGAACCACTTCGCCAGGGTATGGGTGTCCCATGCCACATCCATAAAGCGTTCGGTATAGACTGCGTAAATCGGCCTGTTGAAGCCATACATCTTCAGGTTTTTTCCGGGAGGCAAGTAGCGCCGGACTTTCAGACAGAAAGGCTTTGCCGATTTGTTGGCGTTCTTCTGCGAAACGACGGGCCCAACACCGTAGCTGACAGACACCACTATCGTCAGGACAATAGTCAAAATGGCGTTCATGCGTTTGCCTCGGTGGAAGAGGTAATAGACCCCGAGCGAGCCTGAGATAAGGACTAAAGAAAGCGGCAGAACAATCAATAACCAATTCATTGAAAGGGTTGCACCGTAGACGGCGATACCGATGCCGGCAGCCGCCAAAAATCCGGTCGAGATGTACAAAGGCCACGAAATCAAACGTCGCCAGAGCAGGGATTCGTCCCAGCACCGAAGGCTCCGGTCGATCACATACCCCACAAGCAGCGCCATTGCGGGAAATATTGGGAGAAGGTATTCGCTGCGCTTCGTTTTAGAAATAGAAAAAAAAAGGAACAGGCCGACCACCCACAGGAACGGAAAAAGTAACTGCTTCCTTTCCATTTTTGTCGCTTGCGAGAAGCAGAGATAGATTGCACCGGGAAGGAAGAAAAACCAGGGCAGAAAGTAAGGTGGTGTGGTGCCCAAATAGTAATAAAAAGGACGGACATGAGCCCATTCCTTTAAATAGCGGGTGAAGTTGGTTATAATAATGAGGTCATGGGCGTATCCTCCCTTGAGGCTGACGGTAACGTACCAGGGTGCAACGATCGCTAGATAAATCAGGATACCCCAGCCGATCCTGAGCTTTAAAATATGCCTGACATCCTTCATCGCGATCAGATACAGGCCGATGACAATCATCGGCATCACGACGTTTACCAGCCCCATATTGAGCGTGCCCAGACCGGCAGGAACGTACATGAGCAGATAAGCCGGAGCGCGTTTCCGTTCGTCGCTATAGCCCCGGTAAAATAGCCCGAGGGTTGCCGTCAGGAGCACGGTTGAGATCATGTTGATCTGAATCCAGCGGCCGAACTCGATATAGAGGGGCGTCGTGCCGATAATCAAAGCAGATAAAAGCCCGGCACGATCGCCGAACAACTGCCAGCCGATGAAGTAAAGGATGATCAGTCCGGCTGAAGCTGCGAGCGCCGATGGCAGGCGGCTGGTGTGCTCGGTAACCTCACCGCTCAGTTTGGCAAAGGCACTGCCCATCCAGTTGAAGAGGGGGGGTTTAATGGAATAGGGTTGCCCGTTTGCCGTCGGATATATCCAGTGGCCGTCGAGAACCATCTCACGATTAACCTGAACGTATTCGTCTTCGTCCGGCGACCAGATGTCACGATCGCCGAGTTTGTAAAAAAAGAGCGGGTAACTCAGAAGCACGAGCAGCAGGACAATCCATTTCCGATTGCGCAGGCAGAAGCTTTCAGATACATCCATAACCGTCTTAACCTTGCTCAAAAATAATATTAATGTCAGGAATCATTACCCTGCGTTTTTAGCCTCGGCAGGCCAATGGTGTCACAATTCAACCAGGCAATTAGCTATGGCGCACAGGCGTCTTGTCTCAGATGTCAGTCTTAAGAGAGCGGGTGGAAGTGCCCAGGATTTCATTTTTTTTAATTTTGCCCCGAAAATTTTGCTCATTTCTTATCCGTTTTAGGTCTCATATACAACCATTATATTCACCAAACCGTCGAGATCAACCGTCTCCCGGCGACCGTCGTCGCCGCACTGCTCGAGACGATCGTCCAGGTCGCGAAATCCCACTTCATGAGAAATTCGACCCCGTCCTGAATAAGTAGCTGCCGGAGCAGAAAAGGACAGGAAGCCGCTCTCATGCCGGGAAGCATGCTGAAAAGCTTCCCCGTTAATCATCTCAGACCGGTGGCTGCGGCGTTTCCGCCTTCGTAATCCAGTTTTTTACTTCCAAAAAGGGATAGCTCTCGAGGATACCGAAACAGGGCAGTTTCTTTATTTTCAATTTCGAGAAAACGGGTGCATAAATACCGCACAGAAACTTGGTTAAGTTTACCTCACTAAACTGCTCGCCGACTGCTTGGGTGAATTCAGCAGTGATCGTTTTATATTCAAACTGGGAAAGAGGCTTTAATTCGGTCGTGCTTTGCAGAACCGCTTTTCCGCTTTTACAAAATGAGCAATGCCCGCAGTGTTCTTTTGCCAGATGTTCTCCAAAATATCCGGCAAGTCGTTTGCTGATACAGGCATCGCTTTCAAAAAAGCCGACCATGTTGTGGATTCTTTGAATCTCAAGGCGTTCCTTGTTTTTAAACAAGACATGCATTTTTTCAGCCATATCATCGATGTTAAACGCCTGGGTCGAAATGTGGTACACGTCCACGGCCTGCCTGGATTGTAAGTCTATCCAGCCTTTCTCCTCAAAGTATGCCAGCGCGGCCAGAATCCGCTGGCGATCCGTATCATAGCTGTCAAGGATGGCCTGGATATCGACCGTAGTCCATATTTTTTTGGTCTGACAATGATTCAGGACTGCGGCAACAAACCGCTTTCGTTCCCCCTCGAAGCTGTTAATGATATCCGGCAGTTTTGCTTTGTATTTGAATGAATATTCCGCAAAATAGGTCAACTTGGGTCGAATTATTTCTTCCATCGCAAGGTAAACCAGCAGCGTTTTTAAGGGCAGGATTCTGATATTCAATTCATTTGCCAGGGTTACAGTTTTGATTTCCCAGACAACGCTTTTATTCTCTTTTATGGTACGAAGTAATTGGAAGATCGATTTTTTTTCCGGCGTATCACCATAAATAAAATTTTCCAGAATTGGAATGCTGTCGCGGTTGGCCAGCACTTCGCACAACGCCGGACTCCCGTCTCGCCCGGACCGTCCGATTTCCTGACTGTAGTTTTCGATTGATTTCGGCAAATCAAAGTGAATGATCCGGCGGATGTCTTTCTTATCGATTCCCATTCCGAAAGCGATGGTTGCCACGATACAAGCCAGGGTCCCGTCCATGAATTGGTTTTGAATCTGCTCCCGTTTCTCGTTTTCCATGCCGGCATGATAGGGGTGGGCGTTGATTTCATTCGCGCAAAGGTATGCCGCGACGTGTTCAGCCGTTTTCTGCAAGGTAACATAAACAATGGTAGGTTCTTGCGGTGCTTTTTGAATTCTTTGAAGCAGACGATCCTTTTTTTCGGAATTGTCCGTTGGCGATATCTGCAAAAAGAGATTGTCGCGATAAAATCCGGTCACAAACACGTTGTCCCTGAGAATGTTGAATTTAGCGCACATGTCGTCTCTTACCTGGGTTGTTGCCGTCGCGGTCAGCAAGAGCGTTTGTTTGATGCCGAATTCCTTTTGATACGCCGGCAATTTCAGGTATTCCGGTCGAAAATTATGCCCCCATTCGGAGATACAATGCGCTTCGTCGACGACCAACAGCGAGACATCCATTTTTTGCAGCTGAGAACGAAATCGTTCATTTTTAAACCGTTCGACCGCGATCATCAGAATTTTTAATTCCCCTTTTTTGGCACTTTCAAGAATCGCGTTATATTCGCTTTTTGCAAGGGTCGAATCCAGCCGGGCGGCGGGGATATCGTTACTCTGCAAAAAGTCCAGTTGATCTTTCATCAAGGACAGCAGGGGAGATACCACCAGCGTCATGCCGGGCAATAACATCGCCGGCAGTTGATAACAAAGGGATTTGCCGGCGCCGGTGGGAAAGATGGCGGCCGTGGACTGACCCTCCAAAACTTTGCCGATGACCGCTTCCTGGCCATTTAAAAATGTATTGAAACCGAAGTGTTTTTGTAATTGCTTTTTCAACATAACGTGTCCTTTCTATCGTTTTTAAAATCGTCTTCGATTGTTGTGCCTGGCACGATACAACTTTTCGGTGAAGCCCCCCTGTTCCAGGAATTGTTTTTCCAATTGCCGTAATTGTTGATCCAGTAAAAAGTTGGTCTGATGAATCAGGCAGATCAAAGTGTTGGCGGCGACTTCGGGCGGAACAGCCTCGATATAGGTCCTATAGGTCTTATAGGACCTATTGCTCGCGAATGCGAGTTTTCTGATTTTCTGAGCCTTAGGATGTTCTTTTCCCCAAAGCGGCAGCTTGCGTTGCCGCAAAAAGTCCTGATAGTCGAGCAGCAGCTCTTCTAGGCTGGCGCGGGCCACTCCGACCAGTTTCAATTCGAATTTTTTGGATGTGCCGGAGGCCATACTGCCCTCGGCAATATTCTGCTTGCCGCTGCGGGCGGCCTGCACCATTTGATCATGGGTGCGGGAGCGGCGGCCGATCCAGCGATCACAAAATACTACGGTTCCGTCATAAACGATTTCAGACATCTGGTATGATTTGAGACTACGAAAACCGCCGTGGGGATCGATGAAGTTGTTCATATCTTTACCCTTAATTCACTCCGAATGGTTGAGATTGTTCGCTCACCGCCCATCTGATCTTGTCGGCAATGCTTTTTCCGATACCATCAACGGATTGCAATTCGCTGCTGCTGGCAGAAATTGCGGCTTCAACACTGCCAAAACGATCCAGAAGCCGACCGGCCCTTCCAGGCCCGATTCCCGGCAACCCCTGTAAGATGAAAAGCTGTCTTTTGCGTTTATTTTTGGGTCGATAGCCATGCCGCTGCACGCCGCCCATGGCCATTGATTCTATCTGGCGGCCGATATAAACCATTAATTTGGCGGTTTCAGAAGGGTCTTTTGACCTTAGGATCGGTATACCCAATATCAGGGAAACGGTAATCAGCGCTCCCTGCATGGCTTCTCTGGTCATCCCTATTTCGACCATGTCACTAACCGTTCCCTCAAGAATCAAAACACCCTCAGACTTGGAATTTGCCAGGCAAAGCATTTGCTTAAAAAGCCTGCCGTCAATAATCGAGACTACAAAGTCTTTTAAGGTCTTTCTTTCAACAATCAGGCGGTTATCGACCTGATAATCACCTATGGAAAGTCGTTAAATGCATACTTTAACATTTTCGATGCCAATGAGCGACTCTATAACCTCGCTTTTATTCTCGCGGTCGTCGGCAATGATATTGATTGGACGGTTGTTTTTTAACATATCAGATTTTCTCTTTTTTAAGTCTTATACAATATATTGTTTTCATAAAAGCAAGATGAATGCCAACAATTCAAATAATAGTGTTAATATTCCATAGCTTGGTTCTATAAAGTATATAATAATGTTTTTAATAGGTTATATAATATTCAGAGATGTTTTATTAGGGTTCTGCTTGGAAGAGACTATAAATTTTCCATAAATAAAAATAAAATAGCTTATTAAATTATAAGAAAATTTCTTGTTTGTGGTAGTATTTTAAAGAAAGGATGGAATCAACTCATACAGCCGGTCACAAAGAAGGGCTCGCAAACCATGTTGAAAGGAGGATTTGATCCTGTATATTGTTGGTATCTATCATGATACTGTCCCTCTTCCAGGAGAACAATATCGTCTGATTCGTCAGCATCGGGATTGCCCGATGCATCTGATCCGGTCCCGAACAGCACACCAAACATATTGGTTAGGAAATAGCGGTTATGAAGCTTTTCACCCCCTTCATTTTGCTTCCATATAACGACTTTCAATTGAATACCTACCGGCACCAATTCAGCTACCCGGTTTTGGATATCCGAAATCAGGTTGCTAAATACGCGTTGCTCTTCAATAGATGATCTGTTCTCGCCACACTCCCAAGGTTCAAAGAACCGATCAATTGATGTGTGTAATTCCAACTCAACATTCAACATGCCAAAAATGTTTTCGCTGCTTGAAAATAGTATCGCTTCGAGTGTGTCACGGAATCGAATTTTGTTAGGATCAAAATAAGGATCGATGAGAATGGCACGGCGGCATAACCGTATGAGTGGCAAAATTGCTCCTGCAATCTCCTGTGCATTTCGCGGTATTGGGAAAGTGTCTGGAATCTGCCATTTTTCATGCCCGTTTTCGATAAGGTCTTTGACATGTATTATGAAGGGTTGGTTTCTGGGATTGTCTGTTGCAATGATCGCGCGAAACGGACGTTCGGCGTGTTCAGCCTCCGCTCGCTCAAGCCAAACGGTTATTTCCGGAAAACTGCTGGGTCTTTTTACAGCATTTTGCCAGAGAAATTGAATCAGCTCGGTCATCCTCATTTTCGCATTCTGATCATCAGCGGCCGGACTTGCTTCAAATATCTCCCATACCAATTTTTTCCAGTTTTTGGGGTAGGCAGATACGATTCTCCTTGAACGCAAGCCAAACTTTTCGTCGAAAAAAAGATATTCTTTTCTGTCATGCCAGCGGGCAACCAGAGCAGGTTCCAGAGCAAATTCAAAAATCATGATCAGAAAAGTTCCTCCGCACGTTCACTGAAAAAGCCCTTGGGCCAATGATCGATGAACTCGCCGTCTTCACTGATGCGAATAAGGATGGCCGAAACACCCGTTTTACCCTGCTCGACATAGTAAACCGCCAACTGATCCGGCCTGAGCGGATCTTTGCCCGGAGGCAGATTGCCTTCATCGGTTTCTCGAATCCGGCGCAGGAATCTGAGCATCAGATGCTCGCTGTGGGTTTCCAGCAGAAAGCAGACCTGAGATTCCCGGATCCGCGCTATAAACAGATCACCCAACGCAACCTGAAGTGCCGGATGGATGTGAAGCTCCGGTTGCTCAATTGCAAGCAACCCCTCCTTGATATGAAGGGCGCCGATGATAACCGGCAGCGTCTGTGAAATACCGATACCCACATCCTGGGGCATCAGCTCGATACCGGTCTTTTCTTCGCGGATGCTTACACGGCTTTTAACGGGTATCTCACTCATCCGGGTTTGAATAATGTCCATCTCCTCCAGCCCGACACCCTCGTTGATAAATACAGTTATCGGGTCGTCCTCGCCAATTTCACGGAATCGTTTGACTTCGATGCTGTAACCGGCATTCAGCCGGTCCTCCTGGTTCAGCCAGCGGTTCAGCTTTTCAACAAACCCTTTCTCGGCGGTGTATAAGATATCCCAGCCCTTCAGACCGGAAGCCCAGCGGGAGGGGTCCGGTGATTTTTCCGGTGTGAAATTACGGGGCGGGATTTCCCGGATAGGGCCGATGTAGCACATTTTTTTCAGCCCATCCCGAACCAGTTCACCCGGTCCGACGATCAGCGCACTCAAACACATCAACAGATTGCCCTCATCGATCCGATCCGTATCATCCGCCCAGACGGGGCCGTGAAATTGCAGGGCTTTACCCCACTGGGGCAGGGCCGTGCCAGCTCCGGCAATCCCGATGGGCTGTGTCAATCCTGCAACTCCTTTTTCCATTTTGAAATTTGTCATCAGCGCTGGGAATATTGGACCCAGCTTTTCAAATTCATCCTCGCCGGTGGATTCTTCGACAAAAAAGCGATCAATAATGCATAGAGCCTCGTCCGGTCTGATATTTTCCAGGAACACCGGATTGATGGGATTGATCTTCGACAAGAACACCTGCTTGCCGTCATCCGTGGTTTCGATGGTGGCCAGGTGGACGCCGTTCATCTCGACCTTGTAATGAAAAAGAACGGGCCGGTTCAACTGCTGGTTCCACTTGATGGAAATTTCCACCGCCGCAGACACGGCCCGCATCGGGATCTCCCCAATCTGTTTGTCTGAAAACTGAGAAAGCCCCATATCTTCATAGCCGTCAAAATATTGGGGCAGGTCTTCATCCTGAAGATCCAGTTCTATTTTGAGCCGGATCGATTGTGAAACATCGTGATGGTAAACCAGGGTTTCAAACCCGCCCAGATCAACCGCTTTGCCGCCGATGGACGTTCTGTCGGGATCGAGGTTGTGGCGTTCGAAGATTTCAAGGGCGTAGTGAAGGGCCTGGACGATGGTGCTTTTACCGGCGCTGTTGGGGCCGAAGAGGAGGGTGATCGGATTGAAGTTTACCTTTACTGGATTCTTGATGCCTTTGAAGTTTTCGATGGTAATGGATGAAATTGGCATTAGAGTTCTCCGCGGAAGGCACGTTGGGATAATGATTTCAGCAGTGTATTTTGTTCATCTGTAATTATCATAAAAGTTTTTCTCAACTCTTCAATATTATTGATGATATTAACAAATTTCTTTTGAAGTCCCAAAGGTGGTAAATAGAGTTCTGTTTGTTTGATATTTGATGTGCATATTGTGTTCAACCCAGAGGTCGTTTTTCCATATTTAAAAAGCTGTCTTCTTCCGCCTGAAGAATTTAAAAAGGCGGAAACAAATTTTGGGAAAGCGATTTTTTTATCTATTCGCAAACGAATCAAATGATTTTGATGCGTGCATTGTTTTATTGAGCCATCCCATATTGCGGATCTCCCAATTTCTTCCCTATTCCCATGTCCCTCAACTATCAGTATATCTTCATTTTCTAATAAAGCCCTTGAGAACTCAGCTCCTGTTACTTTAATTGTTTTTATTTCATGAAGATCCAGTTTATTACGAAAGACATTGGCAACTCTTAAATAGGGCAATTTAATTGGATAGCTCTTTCTTTTCGGAGTTAATTGAAGTCCGCCTTGTACTATGCCAATCTCTTCAATTTTATTTATTTTCCAATTTTTTGTATTAGAAACAGGATCACCAAACATATCCAAAAACACCGCCCGCAAGAACTCATCGGCGAGTTGAATCGCCTGGCGGCGCTTGTGGCGGATGGCCTCAGCTTTGTCGAGGATGGCAGCGATGTGTTTTTGCTCTTCCAACGGCGGTTTAACCACAGCCTTTTCTTTGAGAAATTTAAAATGCCTGCTATACCCTGCATTATCAGGCAGTTTCAGCGTATTTAGGTAGTGGTAAAGAAATCGCTTATCAAACTCACCTTTCGGGACCAAAACCTTTTTGTTTATATGAACCTTTCTCAACTTTGGGCTTACCACTTGCGGCGTCCTTGATAGCATCATCAAATTGCAGAATATCCCAATTAGCGGGACATTTTGCTTTGAGTCTAAAAACCTCTCTATTCATCCAAGCATCCCCCGCAACTCCTCCATATCCGACAAAATTTCCTTCTCCAGCTCTCTCATCCGCGCCAGTATCTCCTTGGGAGGATCATACTCCTCTTCCACGTAAACGATCTCTTTATATCGATTGATCGACAGATCGTATTTGTTTTCCCGAATCTCCCGGGCCGAAACAAAAAAGGCCTTGCCCGTGCGGTCGGTATCTTTATCCGGATCTCTTTTCTTCCAGCGTTCGAGCAGATCGGGGAGATCATTTTTGTCCAGCGTAGGCTCGCGCTTGTCATCCAATGAAAACCCGTCTGCCTGCACATCATAATAAAACACATTGTCCGTCTTACCACCCCTGGTAAAAACGATGATGGCCGTGGAAACGCCGGCATAGGGCTTGAACACGCCGGAGGGCAGCGAGATGACCGCCTCGAGTTGGTTGTCGTCCACCAGCATCTTGCGCAGGGCCACATGTGCCTTGGAAGCGCCGAATAGCACCCCATCCGGTACCACCGTGGCCGAACGGCCGCCCAGTTTGAGCATGCGCAGAATAAGGGTCACAAACAAAAGTTCGGTCTTTTTTGTTTTGACCTTACTCAAGAGTGACGAATGCACATCCTCGTAGTCCAGGCTCCCCTTAAACGGCGGGTTGGCCAGGATGATATCGAAGTGGTCAACGGCCAGCTCCGGGAAGCGGTCCGGAAAATTGTTGCTCAGGGTGTCCTGGTAGTGGATGTCCGGGGCGTCGATGCCGTGGAGCAGCAGGTTCATGGCGGAGATGCGCAGCATGGTCACATCGAAATCAAACCCATTGAACATGCGATGCTGGATATGGTCTTTGTAAGGGACCAGCTTGTCACCGGTAAAGGTTTTGCTGCCGTCTTCATTGGTTAGGACCGCATCCGGCGATGTATGGGTCTCCAGCAGGTATTCCATGGCGGAGATCAGAAAGCCGGCCGTACCGCAGGCCGGATCGCCGATGGTTTCGTCGGGCCGGGGATCGACGATTTCCACCATCTTGCGGATGATGTGCCTGGGAGTGCGAAACTGGCCGTTGATGCCCGCCGTGGTGAGCTTACTGAGCAGGTATTCATACAGGTCGCCCTTGGTGTCGCCCTCGGTCAGGGGCAGCTTGTCGATCATGTTGACCGCAGACACCAGCAGATTGGGCTTTTGGATCATTAACTGGGCGTCTTTCATAAATTCGGCCAATGCACCGCCGTTCAGCACCACCTCTTTGAAATGGGGAAAGATCTCGTCTCGAACCACTCGCAGCATTTCAGGAGCCGGCGTGACATTTCTGAATTGGGACCACCGCAGATTCTGTTTGCCCTCCGGAAAAATCCGGTTGAAGTCTTTTCCCGTCCGCTTGGCCTTTTTTTCCTCGCGGGTTTCGCGGATATCCAGCAGGCGGGCAAACATCAGAAACGAAATTTGCTCAATAACCATCAGCGGGTTGGTGATGCCGCCGGTCCAAAATTCGGTCCAGAGTTTGTCTACCTGGTTTCTGAGTTCTCTATTGATCATATGATTTTGTGGCTCCTGTTTTTGAATTAACCGCAGACTCACGCGGACTGCCGCAGACGTTCATTAAAATTATACAGAAAAAATAACTCATTGATTTTTATTAGTAATTTTATTTTAGTCGGGTCAACCGGACGAAAAGTCCTCGTCTATCCGCGTGTGTCTGCGGTTAATGCTTTTTTAGTTTATACTTTTGCAAACGACTATTTGGCTTTTCGGGAATCGTGTATTCAATGAGTCCCTCAGCCAGCATCGAACGGATGGTCCTATTGAAATAGCCCGTAACACTCTTAAGTCCGATTTTGTTAGCAATTTCAGACTTTGAAAGTGCATCCTGTGTTAATATGTTCATCACCTTCTGTTGAAGTGACTCTATCTCCGTTTCAGCACCACTCTGCCCTGACTCTGCCCTGACT
>JBAVYC010001352.1:0-10748 GCA_049698595.1 Desulfobacterales bacterium
TTTCAGTGCAGGCCAGTAATTGAATAGGCAACACCGCCAGTGTTATATGAAAATCAAGACAGCTGGGAACAAATCACAAGATATAATAATCAATCCATCCAGGGGTCGGATGTAATTGGCTATGTTAATGTTTTGAGATTTTTAATATCCATCTTCAGCAGCCTTGTCCAAATATCGATTCCCTTTTTCAATATCGCCTCTTTCTTCGATTAAAAGCATCCCATAATCATATGCATACGGTGCGTACAGACAACCAGCCTCCTCCGCTTTCTTAAACCATTTTTCCGCCTCGTCTATCTCAGCTTTCTCAAGGTATAAAACCGACCCTAATTCTCCGTATGCCAAGTCATATCCTTCTCTTGCCGCCTTTTGAAAATATTCAAGACTTTGGCTCCTTTCTCCCTTTTCCAGATATAACAAAAGTCCGAAATAATATGCAGCTGGAGCAAGGAGACAATTGGCCTCTTCTGCTTTTTTGAACCATTCAACCGCCTCATTTATCTTATTTTTTTCAAGATACAGTTGCATTCCCCGCTGATAAATGGCTTTGACGTCAGTTGCAATGCTGCGCTTCTTTTTTGCCTTTTCAGCGGCAGTGAGTTTACGTTGACGCTTTGCCATAATAGATGCTGCCCTTTTATCGCTATCGCTTTAAGTCATACTTTCCGGCCGGTGAGGCCAAAAATTAAGGATGTATTTAAACAAACCAGCTGCATTCAGCTGATAAGGGTCTTCCAATAACCCTTCACATCTCGAAAACCAGCAATTTTGAGCCCTTCATTTTTATGCCCACCATCGCTGATTAATAAAGGGTGTTCAATAACCGCGGAGAGTGCAACTTTCTGGCCCAGGTTACCGATAACACCCAGGTCGGGCTCTTAGTGGCCGAGGGCCTCCACTGGCCCAGCCTTTCGCCCGGCGGCGGGGCTAACCAACTGACCAGTCAGCGGCTAACCGACATGGGTGAAAGCTGTGCCTTCCATTGCAACTTGGTTGAAGTTCAACCGCAGGGTAATTAAAAAAATTTTACTTACATACTAGTTTCTTGATCAAATAATTCTTATCCACAAAAGAATGGTATTGATCGAATATTGTCGACTGAACTATTTCCTTATTCAGGATTGACTCCATCGAATATTATGATAGGTATGGGCCGAAGTATCGTAAATGTAAGAGACTTACCTTGAAAGCCGGGCCGTGGTTCTAATTTCAGCCATCAGAATTTTGCTTAATTGTAAGCATTTTATTGTTATCTCGCAGAGCCCGCAGCCTCCGGCCCATAGGGCCTACGCCCCGGCGGGGAGATCAACCGATTTTTGATCTTTCTCTGCGTACTCTGTGGGCTCTGAGAGAGATCTATTTGCCCAAATCAGCGACCACCAGCAGAGCTGGGGGTATGAGGATGGCCCCTGGAAGGGGCAGGGGCCATCTCTGCTAGTGGCCGCTGATTTTTAATTTTTTTTTGATCTCTGTTTTATTGGATCTGTTGGTTTTGATGACCTCTTGACCGATTCATCATTGGCAAGTATCTTGTTTGCCTCAGCCGGCTTTGGTGGTGGCTGTTTTGCTGGCGCATACCAACAAATTGTAAAAAATATGCAAAAAAAATTTTAACTCAATTCATAAGCCGCCGGCATCGATCAGATTGCACCCATCAAGCATGCCCTCGCGGTAACGGTAGAACCTTTTAAATTCTCACTGGCAGAGCCGGTGGCTTATGAATTGAGTTATGACCATGCCCGAAACCCGGAAAGGAGTGACCATGGCCCGCAAACGTTTTATTGACCTAAGCATCAGTATCGAACCCGAGCTGCCCAGCGATCCACCCATGATGATTCCCAAAATCGATTATATTAATCATGAAATGGGTGCCGAACAAATGAAGGAGTTTTATCCGGGGGTCCGAAAAGAACAGCTTCCCGGAGGATTGGGATGGGCGGTGGAATTGCTAACCCTTACCACCCACTCCGGCACCCACCTGGATGCACCGTATCATTATCATCCCACCATGGACAAGGGGCAGAGGGCGCTGACGATTGATGAAATCCCCCTTGACTGGTGCTTTAACGATGGGGTCGTGCTGGATTTCCGGCATAAGGCGGACGGTGAAAGAATCACGGTACAAGATGTCCAAAATGAATTGGAACGGATCAAGTACGAGATTAAGCCCATGGATATCGTCTTGATCCAAACCGGCGCGGATGCCGCCTGGGGAACCGAACAATACCTGGTCAAAGGTGCCGGCATGGACCGCGACAGCACCTTGTTTCTGACCGCAAAGGGCGTAAAAGTCGTCGGTATCGATGCCTGGAGCTGGGACCGCCCCCTGCCTTTTCAGGCCGCCGAATTCAAGGAAAACGGTGACCCCAAAGTTATCTGGGAGGCGCACTTCGCCGGCATCGACATCGGCTACTGCCATATGGAAAAAATGGCCAACCTGGCGGCCATCGGAAAACCCTATGGATTTACCGTATGCTGTTTTCCGGTCAAAATCAAAGGCGCCAGCGCAGGTTGGACCCGACCGGTGGCGATTGTTGAAGAATAGTAAAGATTTGCTGGATTCAGCGCCCCGCTGAAATAAGTGCTACAGAAATTTCATTGGCAGGCAGAGGCACAAAGCTCACAGAGAATTTATATTAACCGCAGACTGCCGCAGACTATCGCAGACAGCAGTTCGATTGTGTTTCAATATCGTCTGCGTCTATCCGCGTGGGTCTGCGGTTCATTTAATCTTTTTGTTTGAGAAAAAGGAGGCATAAAATGAAAATGTGGAAAAAAGCGTTGTTGATTGTCACAATGGTTGCTCTGGCGTTTAGCTTGCCCATGGGTTCCGCGTGGGCAAAAGATTATAAAATTACCGTGGTTGCCGGGCATCCCCCCATCTTTTTGTGGGTCACCCTCTGTCGCGATTTTTTTATTCCGGAGGTTGACAAGCGGTTGCAGGAAGCCGGCGGCAAAGACAAGATCATATGGAATCAGGCCTATGGCGGCACAATTGCTAAAATCGGCGGCGCCCTGGAAGCCATCGAGGAAGGTATCGCCGACATGGGTTTTGTGGGGACAATATTTGAGGCTCCCAAAATGCCGCTGCACAATGTGACCTATATGACACCTTTTGGTACCGACAATATTTTTTATGTGGTGGATATTATGGCCGAACTTCAGGCCAAGATTCCGGCCCTGGCTCAGGAATGGACCCAACACAACCAGATTTACCTCGGCGGAGCGGCCCTGGACACTTACGGCAGCCTGACCAATTTTGCGGTCCAATCCGTCGATGATGTCAACGGCCATAAAATTGCCGCACCCGGCCCCTCGGCCAACTGGCTGAAAGGAACCGGCGGCGTGCCGGTAGCCTCAAACCTGAACGAATATTATAACGGTATTAAAACCGGCGTGTTTGAAGGCACCCTGACCTTTATGACCGCCGCATCCGCCATCAAGGTCTACGAAGTGGCACCTTATATCTGCATGGTGAATTTCGGTGCCCAGTTTGCCGGCGGCATCAGCATTAACAAGGACGTTTTTGAATCCTTCCCGCCGGAAATGCAGAAGATCTTCATCGATGTCGGCAAGATGTACAATAAAAAACTGGCCGAGGCCCAGGCCGCCAGGGCGGATAAAGCGATGGCCGCAATGAAAGCCGGCGGTGCCACGGTCGTCTACCTGTCTGAGGCCGAACGCAAGCGCTGGGCGGACAAACTGCCCAACGTTCCCATGCAGTGGGCCGATAATATGGAGAAAAAAGGCTTGCCCGGTAAAGCCATGCTCAAAGGCTATCTGGACGGGCTGCGCGCCCGCGGTGTCAAACTGGCCCGAGATTGGGACAAGTAAGTCTTGGATGATCCTAAGTCCATCGATTTATAGATACAGTAACGTAAAATTTAAGGAATAGATTCTAATTAAAAAAATATTAGACAGGATTTACAGGATCATCAGGATAAAAGGGCCTTCGGACTAGGGTATCTTGACGCAGGCGGAAAAATTCCCATTGATCCTTTCGATCCTGATTTCTAATTTACTGATTTCTATAGCAGGAAGGCAAAACTTGCCCGAATCATCTACAAAAACATCAAAGCAAGAACCTATCCGCCGTCGCTTTACCTTTGGGTCGATCATATCGGTCATGAACACTATCGGCACCGTCTGGGTTTTTGTACTCTTGGTGATCATCAACCTGGATATCGGCGGACGGGCTTTATTTAACCATCCGGTTCGCGGCGTGCCTGAAATTGTAGCCCTGTCCATTGTGGCCTGCGTTTTTCTTCAGATTGCCCACACTCTCAAAGTCGGTCGGCTGACGCGCTCCGATATTGTGTTGAACTGGTTGCAGACCCATCATCCCAATGTCAAAAACATTTTGGAGGGACTGTATTTTTTGATCGGCGCCGGCCTGATGGCCATTTTGCTTTACAGCAGTATACCATTGTTTACCAAGGCTTGGCGCATCGATGAATATGTAGGCGCCCAGGGCGATTTCATGGCACCGGTCTGGCCGGTCAAATTGATTATCCTGATCGGATGTACGGCCGGAGCCATCCAATTCTTCCTGATGGCGGTTGGCTGCTTTAAAAAAATCGCTGCTGCCGGTGGAGAAAACCCGTGACGGACATTCAAATAGGGCTTTTATCCATCGTCGGCATCCTGTTCTTAATTTATGCCGGCATGCATGTTCCCATCGCCTTGATGCTGTTATCGTTTTTGGGTGTCGGGCTGATAAAGGCAAATTGGACCATTGCCAGCAAGTTGCTGGCTTTGGCGGCATCGGACAGCATTTCCGGCTATATCTTCGGTGTGGTGCCGCTCTTTGTCTTAATGGGTCTGCTGATTTCAATTTCGGGCATCGGCAAGGATACCTTTGATGTGGCCAACCGTCTGTTTAGAGGTGTTCGCGGCGGGCTGGGCATTTCCACCGTTGCTGCCAATGCCATTTTTGCGGCCGTAACCGGCATATCCATCGCATCGGCTGCTGTTTTTACCAAGGTTGCAGTACCCGAGATGATCCGCCTGGGCCACAAACCGCGATTTGCCGTCGGTGTCGTAACGGGATCTTCGGTCCTGGGGATGCTGATTCCGCCAAGCCTGTTGCTGATTCTATTCGGCGTTCTCACCGAAACATCCATCGGGGATCTATTCAAAGCCGGTATCCTGCCGGGCATATTGCTCTCGGCAGCCTACAGTGGCCTGATTCTTTTAATGGCCTGGCGTTTTCCCGATTACGTGGGCCGAATCACCGACGATTCCGGTAGAAGTTCGGCAATCCAAATGGGTTTGGGCCAGGCGATTTGGAAACTGACTCCGATTGTACTGCTTGTGGCATTGGTCCTGGGCGGTATTTATGCCGGGTGGTTTACGCCGACTGAATCCGGTGCTGTGGGCGCTTTAGGCGCCTTGCTTCTGGCGTTGGGCAAGCGGCAATTGAGTTGGGTCAAGCTGTGGCAGGTGCTGACTGAAACCGGACACGTCACGGTCGCCATTCTTTTTTTGCTTATTGCGGCGAATATCTATGGACGAATGCTGGCACTTTCGGGTATTACCGGGTTTATCGCCATCTGGATCAGCGAATCCGGTCTGGGATTGCACGCCATCCTGGCAATTTACCTGGTGATCGTTTTGCTGATGGGAACAATTCTCGACTCCACATCCATCATGATGATAATAGTTCCGCTGATGTATCCCATCATGCACGATCTGGGCGTTAACTTTGTCTGGTTCGGTCTGGTGACGGTGATTGCCATCGAGGTGGGCCTGATTACACCCCCGCTGGGAATTGCAGCTTATGTCGTAAAATCCACCCTCGATGACCAGAGCATCACCCTCAATGACGTTTTTGCCGGTGCCTTTCCCTACGTTCTGATCATGATTATGGTGCTGTTGCTGGTCGTAATTTTTCCGCAGATCAGTCTGGTTTTGGTAAGATAATATTTTTGCCTCCATATTAGAATATGCATGGCTTGTAAGACCCTTAGTCTGATTTATCATTAATATGGTGATGTATTTTGAGGCAAAAATATAAAAAAAAACATAGAAAAGCTGTATTGGATTCACCGCAAAAGATGAAAACGCGTAGAGGGATTCCCTCTGAAACTTTCAGTTTTTGAAAGGAGGAGCAAATTGACTGAAAATCCCATTATCGGTTTTAAGGTCAATCCAGCCGATATTCAATACATCGGACAGGATCTACAGCGTCCTGAGTGTATATTAGCCGAACCTGATGGTACCCTGTGGTCGGCTGACGCTCGCGGTGGCGTCGTCAGGATATCTCCTGACAACAGCCAAAAGATCATCACCCAGACATTTGACGCGTCGTTTCGGCATGCAGCCGATGAAACCAGCCGTTTCACCGAAGGAACCCTGCCCAATGGACTAGCCTTTGCGGAAAACGGTGACATTCTGATATCCAATTTCGGCACTGATGTATTAGAAATAATGACCCGCGAGGGCCAAACCAAACTTCTGTATGATACCATTGACGGCCAACCCATCGGAAAAGTGAATTTTGTCCTGAGAGACAGTCAAAACCGCATCTGGCTGACAGTTTCGACTCGTATAAGAAACTGGATGAAGGCGATCAGTCCCAATATTTCAGATGGTTACATTGCGCTTGCGGATGAAAAAGGACTCAGGATTGTGGCGGACGGATTCAAATTTACCAATGAAATTCGTCTGGATGCCAAAGAAGAATACCTTTACATTGTCGAAACCTGCGGTCAGCGTATTTCGCGAATGCGCGTGCAACCGGATGGCTCCCTGACGGACCGGGAGGTATATGGCCCGTCTAAACTCGGCAAATACGGATTCCCCGACGGTATTGCCTTTGATTCGTTCGGCAACCTGTGGGGGACCCTGGTGATGGTCGATCAGATTTTTGCCATTACCCCCGAGGGGGATTTTCATGTCATCCTTGATGACACCGTTGAGCAAGCCGCCATCGCCCTGGAAAAAGCCTTTGTCGAAGACCGCGCTACCCCGGATGACATGCTGGCCGCCGGCGGCACTGTCGCCCCCTGGTTTGCCAGTGTCACCTTTGGCGGTCCGGATTTGAAGACCGTCTATATCGGAAGCCTCCGGGGAACACGGATTCCCTATTTTCGATCGCCGGTGGCGGGATTGCCAATGGTGCACTGGAGATAAGATTATGTGTATAATTGATGAATAGTGAAATATTGATGATCCCTTTTTCCAATTCAACAAATCAACTAATTATCGAATCAACCAATCAACCTAATTTTACAACAAAGGAGTATGAGTATGTCTGAAAAGTTTGTCGTTACAGCTGCCCTGACCGGTGCGATTCACACCCCGACGATGTCGCCCCATTTGCCGATTACACCCGATGAGATTGTTGAGGAGGCCCGGCGTGCCGGTGAAGCAGGGGCGGCTGTGCTCCACATCCATGCCCGTAATCCCGATACCGGACAGCCTTCAGCCGACATCGACCTCTTTGGCGGAATCTTGTCAAAGGTCAAAAGCAAATCAAACATCATCATATGCACCACCACCGGCGGCGGACTCGGCATGACCGCGGAACAACGGGTTTCCGTCGTTAAAAAATACAGTCCGGAGCTGGCTTCGTTGAATGCCGGTTCCCTGAACTTCGGCCTTTTTCAGGTGCTGGACAAAATCAAGGAATTTAAATACGATTGGGAGCCCCAATATCTTGACATGACGGAAGATTTCATCTTTCCAAACACATTTAAAACATTACGTGAATTCAGCCGGTTTTTCAGTGAAGAAGGAACCAGACCGGAATTCGAAATCTATGATGCCGGCATGCTCAACAATCTGGCGCACCTGATCGACAGGGGTCACGTTAAAAAGCCGGTTTACCTGCAATTTGTACTGGGAATTCTGGGAGGCATGCAGGCAACGGTCAACAACCTCGTATTTCTGCTTAACTCGACCAGGGAAATTATTGGGGATGAATTTGTCTGGTCTGTTTGTGCGGCCGGCCGGCACCAGTTTAAAATGTGTAATTTAGCCCTGCTGATGGGCGGCAATACCAGGGTCGGCCTGGAGGATAATCTTTATCTGGAAAAGGGCAAAATGGCCAAAAGCAATGCCGAGCAGGTCGAAAAAATCGTTCGAATCGGCAAAGAGCACGGCCTGGAACCGGCGACTCCGGATGAGGCCCGGAAAATTTTGAATTTAAAGGGAATTGACAAGGTTAAATATTAGTGAGTTTCGAGTTGCGGGTTTTTTATCTTTCTTCCATGAAAGCCGCAATGCTATCCATTTGTTTCCGGGATAGCTCCTTGAATTGCAGGCCGATGCCCAACTTGCCGTTCCACAGAATTTCACCGGTCATGGTCAACTGTCCGGGAATATTCGGCAGGGAGAAAGCCAACTGAATCTGCTGACCGACACTAAAAGTCTCGCTGGTTTCAATAAATGCGCCGGTGGGACTGATATCGAGCATAAAACCTTCAAAGTTACAACCATCAACCCTATAATCTGTGCTGATCATGCAAGACTTGCGGGAATGGCCCCGCAATGCTATCTCGGTTTCCTCCGGGTTAACCGAGTTGATCGGTTGATCTTGCAATCGATCTAAAAGTGCCGACTGCTCATCGTCGGACATCTTGCTGATCAGCCCGAGCAAGGTCGTCAGGAGGTCCCCTTTAAGCAGCTGTTGGAGCAGATTCCATTGCCGTTCTTCGGCCAAAGCCTTAATTTTCTCCGCCAGTCTCGGAGTGATGGTATTGCCGCCCGACGGTAAATGGTTGACAGTCATTGAAAAATTCCTTCATCAACTAATTTCGGAGTATTGGAGTACTGGAGTGTTGGAGTAATGGCTAAAGGTTGATGGAATTTTCATCAACACTCCAATACTCCATCACTCCAGTGCTTCAGGACCGAAACTTTCAAGAACTTTTGGTAACCTTAAAATTACCTTTTTATGGGTCATAGTTCCGTTATTTAACACCAGGCTAACAGAATCTAGACCACAATGTCAATACTCACTCAGAACTCCGTGACGGCAATCCGGCATGAGCAATTCAATCGTCATCAAGCTCGAAAATGTAACCCTGCGAGTAAGAGATACATTTTTATTGGCCAATACCAATTGGCAAATTGATAAAGGTCAACACTGGGCAATATTGGGACCCAATGGCGCCGGCAAAACGTCTCTGGTCAAAGCGTTGACCGGTGAAGTGCCGGTTGTGCAGGGAACTATTTCTGCTCCCCATGAGCTGACCCGGGCGGGCCGCGCAGGTTATGTATCCTTTGAACAGCATCAGCGCTTGATTGAACGTGAGGAAAGACGTGCTGAGTCCCGTTACTTCAGCGGCGATTTAAACCGTATCACCACGGTCTATGAAATACTGCTTGAAAGTTGTGCCGCGCCCGGCAGCAGCACCATTGATGTTGAGCAGATCGCTGCCGAAATGAATATCCAATCCTTGCTTGAGAGGGAATTCGGGGTTTTGTCTACCGGCGAAATGAGAAAAGTTCAGATCGCCCGGATATTAATCAACTCCCCGGAAATATTGATTTTGGATGAGCCCTTCGACGGCCTGGATATATCCTCCCGCATCGATCTGGCGCAAATCATCGATAACCTGATGGATGACAGCCGGACGGTGATCCTCGTCACCCACCGCCAGAGGGAAATCCTGCCGAATATCTCCCATGTGCTGGCACTACGAGATGGAGAAATAATTTTTAAGGACAAGCGCGAAGACGCACTGACGCCAACCCGGATGGAACTTTTGTACCCATCCGCCTTTAAAACTTCTTTTACCATTCCGGCCAAAGAAGATTGCCGCAAAGGGCATGGCACCGGCGCATTTTCCGAGATTCTGGTTTCCATGAAAAATGTTACGATTAAATATGAAGAAACGATGGTCCTGGACAATGTCAGCTGGACGATGAGAACCGGTGAAAACTGGGTTATTTTAGGGCCAAACGGATGCGGTAAAACAACGCTGTTGAATCTGATCACCGGGGACCATCTCCAGGCATACGCCAACGAAATATACTTATTTGGCAAACGCCGAGGTTCCGGCGAGAGTATCTGGGATATCAAGAGACGGACCGGCATAATTTCTTCAGAACTGCAAATACGCTATCGCAAACCGATAACAGCATTTGAAGTGGTTCTTTCCGGTTTTTTTGACAGTGTCGGCCTCTATCGAGATTATACCCGCGAACAGAAAGAGACTGCTGAACAGTGGATGGAAGTTTTGGGAATTGCCGATAAGTCGGATCGTGTCTTTAATCAACTTTCTTACGGAGAGCAGCGCATGCAGCTACTGGCACGCTCGATGGTCAAAGCTCCGCCGATCTTGATTATGGATGAGCCGTGCCAGGGTCTTGATCGCACCAATCGACAGCGGATTCTGGATGCCATTGAGGTTGTCGGGCACCAAAGCAAAACAAATATAATTTATGTGACCCATTACCCCCATGAGATTCCCGCCTGTATGACCCACATGCTGCAGTTTGAGAAAGGACCGACAGGCAGCTATCGACCCAGGTCTCAGCGGTTGTAATGGTTAGGGGCTTCGGCCCATAAGCGCTAGCTTATTTTTAAGCCGGGAGACATTGGAAGTTTCGCTGAAAAAAATCCAACGTCCAACATCGAACGTCCAACATCGAATGTTGAATGGGAAAAGATGAAGAAACAGAAATAGTCCTTCAAGGTTTGATATCGGATTTTTGAAAACAATTGAAATTAAATTGCGGAGCGGAGCGACATCAATATTCGATGTTCAACGTTGGACGTTCGATGTTCGACGTTCGCG
>JBAVYC010001353.1:0-2946 GCA_049698595.1 Desulfobacterales bacterium
CTGCTAGGCAGACGGTGGTCGATTTTTTTAAATTCGAAATTTCCATTCTTAAATTATAAATTAAAATTAGGCAAAATTGCAAGATTTAAATAAAATATCAAGATGTTATGAAAATTATATCGGCAAAACTGTGCCTGACATCGAGGTCAACGGGTGGGAGAAAAAGACTCTGCCGGAAACACCGCGGGTTCAGCTGTGTTTATATGGCGCTTTCAACATGCTATTGACATAATCCCAACTATAAGTTAGGAGTAATTTTAAGGCGTTAGATGCTCTCGCGTAGAGTCCGGTGCATATGAACTGATGGAATCCCTGACATGACTAAGAATTCGGAATATGAAGAAAAAGTTATCTCATACGAGCATCAACTCTCACGCTCCTTCAATTTTGTGATAAGAGAGGCAGAACAGTTGTACCAGGGACAGGGACGACTCAGAAAGACCTACGACCGGCTCACAAAGCGTTTGGAAGCGCTTGGGGTTGCCTACGGTGTGGTCGGTGGATATGCCCTCATTGTATATGGGGTTAGGCGTTTCACTGAGGATATTGATGTTTTGGTTAGCGGCGAGGGCCTGGATAGACTTCATAAACAACTTGTAGGATTGGGTTATGTCCGTGTTGCACCTGGGAGTCGTAACCTAAGGGATGTTGAGACCGGGGTCAAAATTGAATTCATCGTAACCGGGGAGTTTCCTGGCGACGGCGAGCCAAAGCCGGTTGCATTTCCTGCTCCGGAGGCGGTGGTCGAAAGACGTGAGGGAATCAAGGTCATCAACCTCAAGTCATTGATTGAGCTTAAGCTGGCTTCCGGTATGACTGCAAAGGGGCGGCTTCAGGACTTGGCGGATGTACAGCGACTGATCCAGGAGAACGGCCTGAATGTTGAGTTCGCGAAAGAGCTTAACGCCTATGTGCAGGATAAGTTCCTTGAGCTTCTGTCGTGATACCTTCAGGTCTCTACCTTTTCCCGTGGGATGTTTTGAACCGGCTTTCGAATATTAACCCGAATTACAATCCACGAAGAGCACGAATATACACGAAGATTTTTTAGTTGGTTTTCTTGGTGGATTTAAAATCTCTGTCGATTGAATCATAACGAAACTGCCAACCAGCGCAGATACATACAGATTGATTTAAAGTGTTAATCTGCGGTAATATTTATTTCGGAAGGACACGAATGGCCAACAATAATCGTACGTATAATAGAAAAGCCTTGAATGAACTCAAGGATATGCTCACAAAGAATTTTCCGGGATATGTCGACAAGGTGATTCTTTTTGGATCCCGGGCGACAGGCGATGCACAGAAATTCTCTGATTATGATATTCTTGTGTTATTGAACAAGCCTTTTGACTGGAAATTAAAAAATGAGATCTATGATAAAACTTGGGAGGTCGATTTTAAGTTCGATATATTCACAGATATAAAGCTTGTATCGAAAAATGAGCTGAATACTATAAAAGGAAAGCAACCGTTTATTATGGATGCTTTCGAAAATGGAGTTGTCTTATGACCCTTAACGACGAGGATCGGGAACTTCTAATTAACAACTATTTGGAAAAGAGCAGAACAACTATCAAGAAAGTCGAGTTTCTAATAGATAATAATGAGTATCAACTAGCCGTAAATCGTATCTATTATGGTATTTATTATTCGCTGTCAGCTTTAGCGATCAAACACCAATACAGTACTTCAAAACATGCTCAATTAATCGGCTGGTTTAATAGAACATTTGTAAAAACGGGCGCAATTGAAAAAGAGTTTAGCAAGATGATCAGAAAAGCCTTTGAGAACAGAATGGAGGGAGATTATAATGTCTTTGCCGATTTTTCAAAGGAGGAAGTTGAACAATCGTTGAAAGAAATGAAAGTAGCCATTCAAGCATTAGATATGCTAATCAAGGAATAGAAATTTCAATATCTGTTCGTGTGAGGTTGCATTGACCCAACAAGAACACGAATTGGCACCAAGATTTATAATAATTCATTTTTCGTGAAGAATTTTATCCAGGCAGATGTATCAAGCATGAACGAATTTGGTATATGTAACCCTATTGAATTCTGAATATTGATATGAACCTTGAACCTCTGAAAGATTCTTGACTTTCCCTTTTCCGTCTCTTCCGCATACAGCGGATGCGGACTATAACTCTATGCTCGACACCGTAAAACAATTGGCTCACGAACACTTCCAAACTGCCCGGGGCAGCCACAAATGGGATCACACCCTAAGGGTGTGCCGATTGTGCGAGCACATTGGAATCGCCGAGGGGGTTGACATGGATGTGCTCTTAGCGGCTGCTTACCTCCACGATATCGGCCGCAGTTACCAGGATGAATCCAATGGTGCCGTTTGCCATGCTGAAAAAGGGGCACAGATGGCAGGGCCTATTGTGGAAAAGCTGGCGCTTTCCAAGGCTCAAAAGAATAATATTCTTCACTGCATTCGATCCCATCGCTTTCGGGGCAGCCACGAACCTGAGACACCGGAGGCCAAGGTATTATTTGATGCCGATAAGCTTGATGCCATCGGAGCGGTGGGCGTGGCGCGTGCCTTTCTTTTTGCCGGCGAAGTGGGGGCCCGGCTTCATAGCGCTGCAGTAAATATAGAGGAAGCCGAACCCTATTCCGTCGACGATACCGGCTACCGGGAATTCAAAGTGAAACTCAGCAAAATCAGGCAACGCATCCTGACCGCAGAAGGTCGCAAACTGGCCGAGGACCGCCACGTGATTATGGTAGAATTTTTTAAACGATTTATAGAAGAATACGAAGGCAGGAGGTGAACATTATGGCGCTGAATATCGTAGACAGGATAGACAATCTGGTTGGCGTTCGTCATGTGCTGGCCAGCGTGTCCGACAAAAGCGGTTTGGACACATTTGTGCCGCAACTGGTGGCCTTGAACCCTGATTTGAAAATGTTTTCCACCGGTGGTACCTATTCC
>JBAVYC010001354.1:0-1821 GCA_049698595.1 Desulfobacterales bacterium
CTTTATCCTGATCCCACGCTGATCGAACTCACCAAAGAGCCCTTTATCCGGGCCTCTATTATCGTACCGGAGCGTTACATGGGTGCGGTCATGAAGCTTTGCCTGGAACGACGCGGAATCAACAAAAATTATCAATACCTTACCAGCAACCGTCTCGAGATGATTTTTGAAATACCTCTGGCGGAGGTAATATACGATTTTTATGACAGGCTCAAATCGATCACCCAGGGCTACGGTTCCTTTGACTATGATATCATCGATTTCAGGCAGACGGATCTGGTCAAAATGGATATTCTCATCAACGGGGAACGGGTGGATGCCTTATCGCAACTGGTACACAGAGACAATGCCGTCGCAAGAGCACGGACAGCCTGTGAAAAACTGCGGGATGAAATTCCGCGGCAGATGTTTAAAATAGCCATTCAAGGCGCCATCGGCGGCAACATTATCGCGCGCAAAACCGTATCGGCCTTCAGGAAGGACGTCACGGCCAAATGTTACGGTGGCGACATTACGCGCAAACGCAAACTGCTTGAAAAGCAAAAAAAGGGGAAAAAGAGAATGAAGATGGTCGGCAAGGTGATGATCCCTCAATCAGCTTTTCTGGCGGTGCTGAAAACCGATACCGACTAGATGGAATTGAAGGGCCGTCGCAAATGACCGGAATCCCAAACTTTCATTACTAAAGTCCCCACTAAGATTGCTGTTGGATATGATGCTATGAAAAAAATTGCTGTTCTACCCGGAGATGGCATTGGCCCCGAGGTTATGAAAGAAGCTGTCAAGGTTCTTGAGACCGTCTGCAAAAAATTTAAATTTAGGCTGGACTTTGAATTCGCCGATATCGGTGGTGTTGCCTATGATCATCATGGCAGCGCCCTTCCCGACCAAACCCTCAACCTGTGCGAAGCCAGCGATGCGATTCTTCTGGGCTCCGTCGGCGGACCCCGCTGGGAATCGCTGCCCCCGGAGCAACAGCCTGAGCGGGCCGCCTTGCTGCCTTTGCGCAAACACTTCAAGCTGTTTTGCAATCTGAGGCCGGCAAAGGTCTTCAAGGCGCTGGTTCATTCCAGTCCCCTGCGTCCCGACATCGTGGGCGACGGATTTGACATTCTTTGCGTCAGAGAACTCACCGGCGGTATTTACTTCGGTCGCCCCAAGGGCAGGGACGGGCGCGGGCTTGATGAAAAAGCATATGATACCATGGTGTATACCCGGCGGGAGATCGAAAGAATTGCCGAAACCGCATTTACTTTAGCTGCATCCAGACGAAAACGGGTGACATCGGTCGATAAAGCCAATGTGTTGTCATCCATGGTGCTGTGGCGAGAAGTTGTTAGCCGGGTCGGTCAAAAACACGGCGACGTGGCGCTCAACCACCTATATATCGACAATGCCGCCATGCAGTTGGTGAAAGATCCGCACCAGTTCGATGTGCTGCTATGCGGCAATATGTTCGGCGACATCCTTTCGGATGAATGCGCCATGCTGACCGGATCCATGGGACTGCTGCCATCGGCCAGCATCAACGAACATAGCTTCGGGCTTTATGAACCGGCTGGCGGGTCTGCCCCCGATATTGCCGGTAAGGGGATTGCAAACCCGGTCGCTCAGATACTGTCTGCGGCCATGATGTTGAGAATCAGTTTCGGTCTTGCAGAGGCTGCCGATGCCGTTGAGCAGGCTGTGGCCGATGCCCTGGAAGCCGGTATCCATACCATGGACATCGCGATAGACAAGAATAAGACTGCGGGAACGGCCGAGATGGGCGATGCGCTGGTGGCGAAGATCCTTGCAAGCTAACTTGAAAGAACCTGAGCC
>JBAVYC010001355.1:0-10058 GCA_049698595.1 Desulfobacterales bacterium
TCCAGCGTGCAGCGGCCGATATCGGATTTTACATCGCGCACACCCCGGTGAGGATGGACGGCCGAATTGAACTTTTGCAGTATTACCGGCCACAAAGCATCTGCAATAATTATCATCGATATGGCAATCTGGGCGAGCGGGTGTCGCAATTTGAGTAATGAGTTCATCATGAAAAAAGGTAAGCCCACATTAAAAGAGCAGGCCCAGGAAATCATCAGCAAAAACCCTGCGGCTATTGAAAAAATTCTCTCCATGGATATCAAGCAATTGATTGAAAATCTTCAAATTCACCAGATAGAACTGGAGATGCAGAATGAAGAGTTGCGCCGGGTACAGCAGGATCTTGAAAAAACACGAGATAAATATTCTGATTTATACGATTTTTCCCCAGCATGCTATTTTACGATTAATGAGAAGGGAATAGTTACAGAGGCCAATCTAACCGCAACGGCCATGACAGGTGTAGAAAAGAGATTACTGATCGGCCGCCCCTTTTCTGATTTCATTGTCAAAGATGATCGCGACATTTTCTACCTCCACCGCAGGAAGCTTAGTGAGACGATGACCAGTCAAACCTGCGAGCTGAGAATAAGGCAACCGGAGGGGTCTGATTTCTATGCCCACCTGAAGTCTATCGTGGTGCTGGAAAGCAAGACGAACTGCAACCTGATCCGAACGGCCGTAACCGATATACATGCGCGCAAACAGGCCGAAGATGCACTGCGGGACTCTGAAAAACGTTACCGCCGACTTGTCGAGACCATGCAGGAAGGCCTGGGAGTGGCAGACCAAAATTATCAATTCACTTACGTTAACGAAAGATTCTGCGAGATACTTGGATACTTGCGGGATGAAATTATAGGCCGCCGGCTCATTGATTTTGTCCACGACGACTACAAGGCCTTAATGAAGGATCAGATGGCTCGCAGACAACAGGGTGAAGAAAAAGCGTTCGAGCTCGTCTGGCAAAAAAAGGATGGCAACAAGATCCATACCCTGGCCTCTCAGAAGGCCTTGTACGATGAAGAGGGGCGCTTTATCGGCAGTATTGGTGTCCTGACAGACATAACGTATCGAATCGAAGCCGAGGAGGCCCTGCAGTCATCAGAAGAAAAGTATCGTCTCCTGGTCGAAAATGCCAATGATGCCATCTTTATCCTTCAAGAAGGGCTGATCAAATTCGCCAATCGGAAGGCGAAGCTAATGGGCAACGATTTAGGCGTTGATTTGAACCGGGTTCCATTTGCAAATTATATCCATCCGGCTGACCGGGATTTGGTTCTTGAGAGGCACAAGGGCCGGCTAAAAGGGGAAAACTTGCCGGATATGTATGCATTCAGACTGATCGGCCGGGACGATCGGGTGATGTGGATTGAACTCAATTCAGTTCAAATCGATTGGCATGGCACGCCGGCGACCCTGAATTTTTTAAGGGATATAACCCTGCAACGAAAACTGGAAAAGCAACTTCAATTGTCTCAAAAGATGGAAGCCGTCGGCACTCTGGCCGGCGGGGTTGCACACGACTTTAACAACCTGTTGATGGGCATCCAGGGCCGGACGTCGCTGATGTTGCTGGAAACGGATCCCATCCATCCTCAATTCGAACACCTGAAGGAAATAGAAAATTACATTAAAAGAGCGACAAAGCTCACCAAACAGCTATTGGGATTTGCCAGAGGCGGGAAATATGAAGTCAAACCTACGGATATGAATGATTTGATAGAAAAAAGCTCCCAGATGTTTGGCCGCACCAAAAAAGAAATCACAATTCATAAAAAATATCATGATCAGATTTGGGCGGTTGAAATCGATCAAAGCCAGATCGATCAGGTATTCTTGAATATCTTTGTGAATGCCTGGCAGGCCATGCCCGGAGGCGGTGATCTTTTTATTCAGACGAAAAATGAAATGCTTGATGAACGCTTTGCCGAAGCCTATGGTGTCCGGCCCGGTAAATATGTGGTGATTTCTGTAACGGATACCGGTATCGGGATGAATCGTAAAACGTTGAAAAGAGTATTCGATCCTTTTTTTACCACCAAGGACAAAGAAAGGGGAACCGGGTTGGGCCTGGCTTCTGCCTATGGCATCATTAAAAATCACGAAGGAATTATAATAGCGGAGAGTGCCTGGGGACAGGGAGCGACATTTCATGTTTATTTACCGGCATCTGATAAGCCGGTAATCGATAGGACCCAGGATGATCAGAAAATCCTGACAGGATCAGGAACGATTCTGCTGGTAGATGATGAAGAGATGATCATCGACGTCGGTGCTCAGGTATTGAAAAAATTAGGCTATGAGGTTTTGACGGCTCGTCACGGGAAGGAAGCCGTCGAGGTCTACCAACAAAACAGTCAAAGGATAGCAATCGTAATTCTGGATCTGATTATGCCGGAGATGGGGGGCGGCGAGACGTATGACAGACTCAAGGAAATCGATCCGGATGTGAAGGTTCTTCTTTCCAGTGGGTACAGTCTGGACGGTCAGGCAACTGAGATTTTGAACCGCGGCTGCGACGGTTTTATCCAGAAGCCTTTTAGTTTGAAGGATCTTTCACAAAAATTAAGGCAGATTATTCTCGGATGAAGAATCCTGCGCCAGCTTCCGGCCCGTAGGGCCTAAACCCGGAGGGAGGACCAGGCTTCGATCTCATGGCAGAGGGGTAGCGTTTGCCGTTAGATATCCCATGGGATAATGGATTGCAAATCATTTACAAGCGAAAGGAGGCAATTATGCGCTTGATGAAAGAATTTAGTGAAGAAGTGCTTCTTTTACAGGAAATTCGAGATTCCTTGAAAAAATAAAAAAGGAAATCCGACATGCCGAAACATCTGGATGCCCACATCTTTGATTTGCCTGTCCAGGAATTGCGCCGTGGGTACCGCAGCGACATCTATTTCTGGCGCGAAAAAATCACTTTGGAAATGCACAACCTGCACCCTGAAGTCACCATGCAGGTGTTCCAAAAAAAAGACGCCGTGCTGTGTGGTATCGACGAGGTCCTGGCCGTGCTCAAGGTGGCCACCGGCAAATACACGGATTACAGCAAAGCGTACAAATTATTCGATAAGTTGATCGATCTCAAGAGCAAGGCCCGCCAGCAATTTATCGGCAACCACAAGGCCTATTTGAAAGCCATCGAACAGAAGATGGAAGTGTCCGCGCAACTGGACGAGCTGTGGCAAAACGGCTTCGATCAGCTCAAAGTAGAGGCGTTGCACGACGGCGATCACATTGCGCCCTGGGAGACGGTGATGCACATCACCGGTGACGCCGGCCTTTTTGCCCACCTGGAAACAGTTTATCTGGGAATTCTAGCCCGCCGCACCAAAATTGCCAGCAATGTACGCGGTGTGGTCGATGCAGCCAACGGCAAAATCGTTCTCTATTTTCCGGCCCGCTTCGATCATTGGGCCGTTCAGGGCGGCGACGGATATGCTGCCCACATCGGCGGCGCCACCGGCGTCTCCACAGATGCCCAGGCCCAGTGGTGGGGTGCCAAGGCGTCCGGTACGGTACCCCACGCGCTGATAGCGGCAGTCGGCGGAAATACGGTCGAAGCTGTAAACCTATTCGGTGAAACCTATCCGGATGTTGATCTGGTGGCGCTGGTGGATTTTGACAATGACAGTGTCGGGACCTCTCTACAGTGCTGCGAAGCGCTGGGTGAAAGACTTTGGGGGGTAAGACTGGATACATCCGAAACCCTGGTCGACAAATCCATCATTCCGATCATGAAGAATTTCAAACCGGTCGGTGTCACACCCAAACTGGTGGAAATGACCCGTCAGACCTTGGACAAACACGGCTACGATCACGTTAAAATTATCGTATCGGGGGGATTTAATCCGGACAGAATCTCCGAATTCGAAAAGCGCCAGGTACCCGTGGATGCCTATGGGGTCGGCAGTTACCTGATGCGCGGCGTCAATGCCTTTACCGCCGATGTTGTCCTGCTGGAAGGCAAACCCTGCGCTAAAGTCGGCAGGGAATACAACCCCAGCTCCCGCCTTGAATTGGTATGATTTTAGAAAGATAATGATCACAGGGCAAACTGAGACACTCCTACAAGAAGCAGAAGTCCTCTGTTAGGAGAGCTATGACAATGCCAAATGATGAACCAGCATCAAAGCGATCTATCGATCTGCGTAAGCGGGCAGAAAAAGCGTTACAGGAGCGACCACCTGATTATCTTGAGTCAACAGAATTGTCGAACGAAGAAGTGCACAATCTGATTCATGAGTTACAGGTGCACCAGATAGAACTGGAGATGCAAAATGACGAGCTGCGCCGGTTCCAAAATGAGATCGAAGAATCTCGCAATAAATATTCTCATTTATACGACTTTGCCCCTGTTGGCTATTTTACAGTTAAAGAGAAGGGAATCATAGCGCAAGCCAATCTTACCGGAGCTGCTCTTTTAGGCATTGATAGGGCATCTTTGATCGGAAAACCTTTGACGCGTTTCGTATCCATGGAAGACCAGGATACTTTTTATTTGCACCGTCTGCAGGTTTTGAAAAAAAATGGAAATCACACCTGTGAAATTAAAATGATGAATTATAATAAGACACCGTTTTATGCCCGGCTTGAAAGCATAGCGGTGCAGGGTGAAGATGAAAATGCTGCCAAATTGAGGACGGCTATCACGGATATTACCGACCGAAAGATGATAGATCAACAGCTGCAGGCCTCGCTTAAAGAAAAGGAGGTGCTTTTGCAGGAAGTTCACCATCGGGTCAAGAATAATATGCAGGTTATGATCAGCATGATCAACCTTCAGTGTGAAAAGATAGAGGATAAAAAAATTTGTGACGAGCTTAATAAAATAGTGGATCGGATCAATTCGATGGTTCTTGTTCATAATCAACTTTATAAATCCAAGGATTTCCTAAAAGTTGATATTAACAAATACATACACCGTATCGCACAGAATCTGTTTGTATCCCACGGGGTGGATACCGCCAAAATTTCATTGAAAATCGGTAAAAGTGATATTGCCTTAAGTCTGGACAGCGCTATCAGTTGCGGGCTGATCATTACTGAATTGATAACCAATTCCCTAAAATATGCATTTCCGAAAAACCGCAAAGGTGAAATTCGGGTAGAGTTTGGTTATTTAGGCGATGGGCAACTGGAGATGCGAATGAGTGACGATGGTGTGGGAATACCCGCAAATTTTGACTTTAGAGACAGTGACACTTTGGGAGTTAAGATCGCTAATGCCTTAGCCGAGCATCAGCTTGGCGGCACGGTTAGGCTTGACAGCACAAACGGCACACAATTTCTCATACGATTTAAAGAGCGGCCTCCCCCGGGAGTTATCTAAAGTGAAACCTTATATGGAACAATACTTCTCGTATTCCTCATTCGAGAGCGCATCGATGGTGCTCTCGTGGCAAACACTGCCTTGATAGATGATATAAGCCCGGTCACAAATAAACTTGGCAAAATTCAAATTCTGTTCAGCCAGCAGGATCGACACGCCCTCATCCTTCAATGTTTGGATGGTATCGGCCAGTTGATCGACTATCACCGGAGCAAGACCCTCGGAGGGTTCGTCAAGGATGATCATTTCAGGGTTTCCCATCAGGGTGCGGGCAATGGTGAGCATCTGCTGCTCTCCGCCGCTCAGGGTGCCACCCGCCAAACCTTACACAAGACCCACTATCGCAACATCATTTTCGGCAGCATCAACGCTAAATTTGGAAACAGGGTGATCAGAGCGGCGACGAAAAAAATGGATAGCAAAAACGGCATCACTCCCCTGAAGATCTCCTCCACCGGTACATCCTTTGCGACGCCGGCAACCGTAAATATATTCAAGCCCATAGGCGGCGTAATCAGTCCCGCCTCCATCATAAGCACGGCAATAACCCCGAACCAGATGGGGTCAAAATTAAGCGCCGTTACGACCGGGAAAATCACCGGCATGGTCAGTACCATCATGGAGATGGCATCCAGAAAGCAGCCCAGAAAAAGGTAAATAAACAATATGACGACGTGAATGAGATAGCGTGACACTGCAAGCTGAGCGACCCACTCGGCCACTTGCATGGGAATGGTTGACAAAGCTAAAAAATAGCTGAACACATTGGCCCCTGCCACTAGAAACAGCACCATCACGGAGATGCGCACCGATTCCAAAAGTGCTTCCACCAAGTTATCCCAAGTTAATCGACGCTTGGCCAGGGCCACCAGGAAAAGTGCCGTAGCACCGACGGCTCCGGCTTCAGTGGGAGTGAAAAGGCCCAGATAGATACCGCCCATAACAATCAGAAAAAGAGCCAGCGGCTCCCATACCCCCAGCAGGGAACGCACTTTTTCCCCCCAGGTTACCGCCTGCGGTTCGACCGGCGCTAATTTGGGATTAAGTTTGACCCACACCAAGATGGTGCCGGCGTATGCTCCTGCCAGAAGGATGCCCGGTATCATTCCCGCGACCAGCAGCTTGCCGATGGACTGCTCCGTGAGCATACCGTAAACCACAAAACCGATACTGGGAGGGATCAGAAAGCCCAACGTTCCGCCGGCAGCTACGCTGGCAGTGGCCAACTTGGGATGATACCCATAGCGCTCCATCTCGGGAAGCGCCACCATGCCCATTGTCGCGGCGGTGGCCACCGAGGAGCCGGAAACCGCCGAGAATCCGGCGCAGGCCCCAATTGTGGCGATACCCAGCCCACCGGGAAGTTTGCGCAGCCACTTGTCGAAAGCACCATACATATCCTTGGTAAGTCCAGAACTCGAGGCAAAGCCGCCCATCACAATAAAAAGCGGTATCACCGTGTAGGGGTAGTGAGCAGCCGCCTCATAGGTTGCGCGGGCCACCACCGGCAGGGCGGCCTGGAATGAAGCCAGATAGCTGATGCCAATAAAACCCACCAGCATCAAAGCGAAAGCAATGTGCATTCCGAGAAATAACAGCCCGAAAACACCAACAGTGCCTATGATGCCAACGGTTACGGGATCCATCACGACCTCCGCATTAAGTGGGCTGTTTTGGCCACCAGATCGATCAAGAGTTCCAACCACAAAAACACAGCCGCCAAAAACACCAGCAATCGAAATGGTAGTTCAGGAATGCGAAGTTGTTCCGAAACGGTTTTCTCTCCCCAGCCCAACACCCAACCCTGCCAGGCGAGAACCGCGATAATGACAAGGCTCAGCAAGGTAGTAATTATTTCCACTGTCACAGCAATCCGGTCGGGTAGTTTCAAAACGAACATGGTAACCCGTACGTGACCTCCGACCTGGTAGGTGTATGCAATTCCCAGCAAAATAAAGACAGCCAGCAGGTAACTCGATAACTCGTAGGTGCCGGTGATAGGCCGTCGGAAAAAACTCCGGCCAATCACATCGGCTGTTGTTAGCAGCATCATGGGCAGGAGCAAAAACATGCCGCCAAAAGCAAGACCCCGGCTCATTTTTTGTAACACTCTTTTTATGGCTTCAAATTGGATCATAAAAACTTCCTTGGGCTGTAACAATTTAGCCCTTTGAAAAAATGGCCGATTCCTAGGCAATCCAGTTTTATATCATTTAAAACTCGCGGTTAAGGAATCGTTAAGAAAGAGCAGGCACTATTTTCGAAATGAGCCCGTTGCGTCAGGCAATGCGCTCAAACCACAGTACGAGGTTAACTAATTCTGCTTTTTCTTGACAAACACGAATACCCTCTGACAGTTACGCGCTTTAAAACCGGGTTACCCTGGAAGCTGTTACCAGTTTCGTTTCAAAAGGCTAAAGTAATACCTTCGGGCATGTCTTATAGAGCCAGTGTTATCGAGGCCAAATACTAATGCCACTCCACCGGATAAGCGGGGCAATCTACACCCTTGGCGTCCACTATCTTCTTGTACATCTCCACCGCTTCTCGGGCAGGTTTGCCCTGTTTTTCCAACTCTTCGACCCACTGCTTTGTTACTTTTTGAAATCCGTTAGCCCAGCGGTCCGCTTCGTTCTGGGGCAGCGTGTAGATCTTTACCCCTTTGTTTTCGATATCACCCATCAAGTTGCCGTAAGTCTTGTGATCTAGGCCGCCGGTGGTATGAAAGGGATTCCCGGCTACCTCCATGATGATGGGTTTGAGATCTTCCGGGGTGCGGTCCCAACTCTTCTGGTTCATGATAACGCCCTCGGTGACGCAGCCAAACGCCGCTACCACACCGTACTTTGCCACCTCGTGAAGTTTAAACGCCAACACCAATGGTGGGCAGGTGACCACTCCGTCGATGGTGCCGGTCTCCAGGGATAAATAGACATCGCTCAAGGGCATGAATATCGGCTCGGCGCCCAAAGATTTGATGTAGTTCGTCTGGAAACCTCCGGGGCTGCGAATCTTGAGGCCTTTTACATCCTCTTGCGTTTGCACCGGCTTTTTGGTCCACAGATAAGATGAAATGCATCCGTTGAGCTCAAGCACCTTTACGCCCTCGAACTCGCTTTTCAGTGCCTTTTCGTACATCTCATTACCGATGTCAGTGGCGATATCCTTGCCTTCGATCGTGGTCGCCAGAGACAATACATCCGACAAGGGAAAGCGGCCCGGGGTCCAGGAGGCGGTGAAATATCCCATATCGGAGAGCCCGTCCTTTACAATATCAAAGTGAGCAGGTCCCTTCCCCAGTGCGCCGCCTGCATACATGGTGTAAGTGATCCTGCCGCCGCTTCTCTTTTTGAGTTCCTCCAACATGGGTATCCATACCGTTTTAACTTCCCGGCTCATGGGGGGATGCCAGGTGCTGAACTTGATGTTCATAGTTGATTTGGACTGGGCGGTTGCCAGAGCCGGCAGTAAAAAAGCGGCCACTAGAATAAATACTAAAAATCCGGCAATATAATATCTCCGTTTTTTCATTTTGAACCCCCTTTCATTATTGATGAATTGTTGAATTTGAAACAATTTAAACCAGAAAAACTCGAACCTTGTCAAGGCATTTATCATTACAGCAATTAAAATCATCCTCCATCAAACCGGGGATTAAGGATGATCGGAATTAAATGCAGGGGATCCTTCACCTTCAGAGACACGTCTGCAAATAAAAGTCTTCAACGATGACGTCATCGAAAAAAGATCATCTTGGCTAATAAGTGCTCCAAGAATAACACCACTGGCAACAAGGTCCTCTGCACGGCGCAATGCACTTTCAAATGCGACCAATAATTTAGCCCGTGGAAGATGACCGACCTTTACCGTCACCGGGATCTTCGATAGATCGGTGTTTGGATCTATCTGTTCAGCGGGAACCTGGTGAATGTTTTCGTCTTCCACGAAGCAGGCGTTGGCGATAGCCGTCGAGGCCGAATCTGCAAACGAGGCACGAGCAGACAGCGCCGTGACAGCCGATGCAATTCCTCTTGTGAAGCTACGTCCGCCAAAGCCACTGGTGGTTACGCCCCAAGATTGCATTCGCGAGTCCAAACGAAGCACGTGGGATACTGTTAAAGAACGGATATTCGAGCGGACCCCCACATTAACAGTCTCCCCTTCAGCCAACCTGACGGCAATATCGCCGCCATTGTCCACAATGACCCTGGTTGATCCTCGTTTAAAAAGCCAGTCCGCCACAGCATCCGCGATGGTGCCAGCAACCGCCGCCATGGGCGTCAAGTCATGGTCACCGATGAGGCCGACACTGTTGACCATTTCCATGGCGAGATCGTCTTGCGGTCGCGCCTTGATGTCGGGAAACGGTCGACTGAGCTCGCTGCGAAACCTGGCGATCCGCTCCAGGTAAGTAAAGGATTCAGCAGCGGCCTGACGAACCAGATCAATCTGCGGTTCGTTTCCCTTCCAGGCACGAATAACCAGCCGCATCGGCCCACATTCGGCCAATACCGACTCGTCATCAATGAAAGCAATGGATTGTTCGTATGACATTTGAGTCATAACTTCGTCTGATCTTAAATCCGTAAGGTCAACCACCGTGCCGACCCATACCAAATTCATAGCCCCTTATATGAACACATTCTAGCAGCGATGCTCATATGAAACTCCGCTTGCTTAGAACAGTGAAAAGATTGAACGTCGAACATCGAACGCCCAACAT
>JBAVYC010001356.1:0-5575 GCA_049698595.1 Desulfobacterales bacterium
CTTCTGAGTTGCCAAGAAAAGAAAATCCCGGGTTTTGACGTTTCCTTTGACTGCTTTTTTGCTTTTCCAGGATACCACAGATCCTCGCGTAAGCATATTGGCAGTAGGGGCCGGTGAATCCGTCAAAGGAAATGGATTCCGCCGGATCGAAATTAATGCTCTGGGTGGGGCGTACCCGCAACAGGTAGAATTTGATGGCACCCACGCCAATTTTTTCTGCTCTGTTTTTTACTTCCTCATCGGAAAGCCCGGCTTCAGAATCACGCCGGCGAATTTCCGCTTCCGCCAGAGTTAACATCGCCGTAATAAGATCGTCGGCATCGACGATCTTGCCTTCTCTGGACTTCATTTTGCCTTCCGGCAAATAGACCATACCGTAGGATAGATGAAAACAGTTGCCGGCCCACTCGTAACCCAGGGCCTTCAGGATCGCGAACAGACATTTAAAATGATATTCCTGCTCACTGCCCACAACATAAATGGAATAATCCAGGTTGTGATCGGTGATTTTCAGAATGGCGGTGCCGATATCCTGGCTGATATAGAGGCTGGTGTCGTCGGCTCGCAGCACCGTAACTCTTTTAAGTTCGCCGTTTTTGTCGCGGCCAAATTCTTCTTCCGGCAAGAAAAAAACGGTGTTCCCGTTCGGATCTGTGGAAAACACATTTTTTTCAAGGCCCTGCTGGATAATATCCTTGCCGAGTTTATACGTATCGGATTCATAATAAAATGCATCAAACTTTAGTCCGAAGTGTCGGTAGGTCTGGTCAAAACCGTCATACACCCAGCCGTTCATCATCTTCCAGAGTGCGACGGTTGCCGGATCAGCGGCCTCCCATTTTTGAAGCAATTGCTGAATATCATCTTCCAGGGTTTTGTCGTTTTCAGCTTCCCTGGCATAGCGCACGTAATATTTTCCGACAAAGTGATCGCCTTTTTCATTTTCCGACTCCGGTGTCGTTCCGTTACCCCACCGCTGCCAGGCCAGCATGCTTTTGCAGATATGAACACCGCGGTCGTTGACGAGGTTGGCCCTGATCACCCGGTGGCCGGTGGCGGCAAACATGTTGGACACGGCCATACCCAGGGCGCCGTTGCGCAGGTGACCCAAATGCAGGGGTTTGTTTGTGTTGGGAGCCAGGTATTCCACCATTGCCCGTTTGCCCAGGCCCGTATCGGACGAACCGTAGTCGGCATCCAGATCGATGATCTGCCGGCACACATCTCCGAAGAGCCGATCAGGTTTTATTTTCAGATTGATATAGGGACCGGCGGCACGGGCTTGATCAATGACCTCATCCGGGTCTATATTTTCGGTCACATGCCCGGCAATTTCAGCCGGAGATTTACGGAATTGTTTTGCGAGGGCAAAGCACCCCACGGCAAAATGACCTAATTCGGTGTTGGGCGGGAACCCGATTTCAAGCTGCTGTGGCAGTTGACCGTATGCCTTTTGTGTTGCCGCTCCAATTTTTTCTAAAAGAGTTTCTTTGAGTTTTTTAAAAGACATGGAAGCTTCCTCATTTTATTACGATAGCGTTTTAAACCTCCCATGTATGCCAGAAAAGCCACCGGCGATCAAGCAGAATCGAAGAACCCGTATAGGCCCCCATTTCACACAAGTTGTTACTTATCTTTCTATGATGAGATCTCCGAAATAACCACAATATAATGTGGCTTTTACGGTCTTGACACACAATAGAAAATTTGTAATACTCATCGGCTAAAATCAGAATGCGGCGCTTGCGACTTTCATTACCATCCACTATCCAAAAAAATGGACGGGCGGCAATTTATAACCCTTAAGGAGAAGAAAATGCAGAAATACGCAGAACAAACCCAGCAGGAATTTGAAGGGTGGGGAGAATTTTTTAGCAAACCTGTCGATGAGAAACTGGAGAATTTTAAGCGCAACGGCCGAATTTTTGACATTATCTACGCCCAGCAGTTTGACAGAAATTTTCTGGATCACCTATGCAATCTGGCCGATATGATTCGCTTGCTGGCCAAGACCAAAGTGGGCCAGAGCAAGCTCAGGCACCTTTTGCCCCACAAACGGGCGATGCTTTATTTTGTTCAGCCTTCCACCCGGACGTTTTTGTCTTTTCAAAATGCCTGCCATATTTTGGGGTTAACCATATCCGAGATTCGGGGAACATCAACGAGCTCTGAAGTTAAAGGCGAATCACCTGAGGATACCATACGAACGTTTGCCAGTTACGTCGATTTGATTATTTCAAGGCACCCGGAAGCCGGTTTTGCGGAAAAAACCGCCTGGGTGTTGAATCAAACCGAACACCCCGTGCCGGTTTTGAACGGCGACTCAGGCCCCGATCAACATCCTACCCAGGCCCTGCTGGATATTTATACCCTGGAACGGGAGTTCAGAACCATCGGCGGTTTGGACGGGAAAAAAATTGCCATGGTGGGAGATTTAAAACGCGGCCGGACCGTGCGTTCTTTGAGCTATCTCATGAAAAATTACAAGGACGTGGAGTTGATCTATGTCGCGCCCGAAGTATTCAGGATGAAAGACGACATTAAAGAGTTTTTAAGCAAACATGAAATTCCCTTCCATGAAACCGAAGATTTTGAGAGCATATTGTCCCAGGTGGATGCCATTTACATGACCAGGATTCAAAATGAGTATGCTGAAGGCCCCTCCAGTGAAGCCGAAACCTTCCCGGAATTTCACTTGAAATTGAAGCATCTATCCAGGATTCAAACCCACTGTGCCATCCTGCACCCGCTTCCCCGGCGCTATGAAATTGAGATCGGCATCGATAAAGACCCCCGGGCGGCCTACTGGCGCCAGGAGCGTTGCGGCATGTGGGTTCGGGCAGCCCTGATTGCCTATATTTTCGGAGTGGAGAAAGCGATTTTTGAAGAATTCTCCTGATTCCTTATGGATTATGAATGCACTTGGGGCGCTTATGGAAACCTGGAGATGGATAAGAGATTTCGCAATTGTCCCGGTCCCGTCTGCTCTAACTCCACAAGAATCCGTTGAAAAATCATTGCGGTGGCCAGGGCGTCGCCCAGGGCTGTGTGGCGTTCGGGTATCTGGATGCCGAAGTGCTTGGCCACCATATCCAAGTCCTGATCGCCTTTGTATCTGATGGCGTAGGACCTGAGATGCCGTGGGAAAAGAATTGTTCGGCACATAAACATGGCGTCCAAAACAAGATTCTGGAGGTGAAACCCATATTTTTGCTGCATGCAGATGTTCAAAAAATTCAAATCAAAGTTTACGTGATAGCCAACCAGAATATCGGTCCCCAGGTATCGGAGAAACTGATTGAACACTTCTTCAAACAATGGTGCCCGGGCCACCATTGACGGTACAATGCCGTGAATTTTAACGGCGGACGGGGGGATGGCCTGGTCCGGGTTGACCAGCGAGCTGAAAATATCTCCCAGCAGGATCCGGCCCTCAACAACCCGGTATGCGGCCATGCTGACCACCTGGTCGCAAGACAGGCTCAGGCCGGTTGTCTCCAAATCGAGGACCACGTAACGCAGATGTTTTGCCCCTTGCTTTAGGTCTAAATGATCCAGGGCTTTCAGGTTATCACGTGCGAGGGGATGAAGTTCTTTTACCCGCAACCGATTCCGAATCCAGCGATTACGTAACCGGGCTATTGTGAGATCGAGCATTAGAACTCTATAACCTTTGTCTGGAAGCGAAATTCTATGGTTTCCTGCAGCCGGCGCACGACCGCAAAACTCTCCCTCAACATCTTTCGCTGCAGGTTGTTCAAACTTGCCGGATCCAGAAAGTTATCCGGTTTTTCGCCCTTGGCCAGAGCATCCAAGTGTCGACTGATCTGCAAATAAACGATAAACCCGTATGCCTCCCTTAGATCGGCATGGAAGTTATCCTCGATGACACCCTTGCGGTTGATTTCCGATAAACGGTCAAGGGTATTTTGGGCCTTTATCCCCAGATCCAAACTGAGCACCCGCGCGGCATCCACCACCGGCGTCAATCCCCTCATTTTCAGATCGATCTTATTTTTGTGTTCACCTGATTTTTCGACGATAAACCGTTTGAGTAAACTCAGTGGTGGTCGGTTATTCAGGGCAACTTTAGCCATAAAGCGGAGAAATAACCGGTTTTTTCGAATTACCTTGAGCAGCTGGTCGTGTAATATGTATGGGAATTCGGTCCCGGCGTACAGGGCGCGAAAATCAAAAAAAATCGAAGCCATCAGCAAAGTATGTGGGTCGGGCTCGGTAATCCACTCCAGAAACGTGGCCTGCCACCTTTCTTCCGGCTGACACCACTGGGGATTAGAGGCCATAACGCCTCCCGGGCAGCGTGGTATGCCGGAACGATCCAGGCTGTCGACAACCCGCTCTGAAAATTTCAAAAACCACGTCTTGCATTCGGCTTCGTCCCGGTCGGACACAGTTGAATAAAACAAGGCATTGTCCTGATCGGTGTGCAGGGTCTGTTCCCTGCGGCCCTCACTGCCGAAGGCCAACCAACCGTAAGGTCCCGGCGGCCCTCCATGCCCCTCGCTTTTCATCTCATGCTCAACCAGCTTGAGAATCCGAAGGGCGAGGCGATCGTTAAGCTCGGTGACCAGTGTCACCAGCTGCTTGACCGGACCTCCTTGCCGGAGCAGCATTTGAAGGACGCTATCGATTTTGGGACGCATGCCGATCAGGGTTTTCAGCGAGGCAGTACGTTCGATTTCGCCGATAACCTGAACCGGGGAACTTCCGGTTTCCATCTGCAAATCGTGCTCACTGATAATACCGACCATGCGGTCGGCCTTCATTACCACGAGAAGCCGGACACCATGACGGCTCATTTTTAGGAGCGCATCGAAGCTATAGGAGTCGGAAGTGATGGTCTGCACTGGTCGGCTCATGATCCCGGTTACCGCAACTTCCGGGCTGAGGCCGGCAGCCAGTACCTTGGTGCGCAAATCGTTGTCCGTCACAATGCCCAGCGGGTGTAAACTGTTGCCGGAGACCACAATGGAGCTGACGCGGCGCTGGGCCATCCGCCGGGCGGCGGTTTGCACAGAAACACCCGGTTCACAGGTTACCACATTTTTGCTCATCAGATCGGCCACGCGCTTGCCGGTCATATACACATCCAGGTTAATGCCACACCGCTCCCCGATCAGCTGGGGCTGCTGGTAAGCGGCTGAGTCGCGCACCGCCTGTATGGTGCGGGCCAATGACGAGCCGAAGTAGCGCTGAAAAACCGGATACTTAATAGCCAGCTGTTGCAGGTCCGCGGCCGGCAGCATCAAGGTGATGAGGTCCTGTTGGGCGATGATGTCAAACATGACCGGTTTATCCTGCAGAAGGCTCGTCCCGCCAAAATAGTCACCCTCGCCCCGGACATCTACAAGTATATCTTTATCACGGTCGTCGGACAGATAAATCCCGGCGGCACCTTGCTGGATAACATGCAGGTGCCGAAAGGGGGCCGCCCCCTTGTTCGCGATACGCTGTCCGCTGGGGAAATAGGCAATTTCCATCCGTGAAACCAGCATCTCCAACTCTTGGTCGGATAGGGTGTCAAAAGGTGTCACGGTGCGCATAAATTCCAGCA
>JBAVYC010001357.1:0-3459 GCA_049698595.1 Desulfobacterales bacterium
GGTATCCTGTTGTCCTTTCTCATTATGTATCGACTGAACATCAATGCCAACATCATGAGTCTAGGGGGTATTGCCATTGCCATCGGGGTCATGGTGGATGCCTCGGTCGTCCTGGTCGAAAACGCCCACAAGCATCTGGAAAGAAATCAGGGGCGCAAACCCCACACCGAAATCATTATAGAAGCCGCCAAAGAGGTCGGGCCGGCGCTCTTTTACAGTTTGCTGATCATTACGGTCTCGTTTTTGCCGGTTTTAAGTCTCCAGGAACAGTCGGGCCGCCTCTTTAAACCATTGGCCTACACCTATACGTTTGCCATTGCCGCGTCCTCGCTGGTGGCGATCACCATCGTTCCGGTGTTGATGACCTTCTTTATCCGCGAGAATGCTTTCGATCCGGCAACCACGCGCAAACGACGACGGATCACCTGGCTTACGGCGGTCGCAGGGCCCCCTCTCCTGGTAATCGTGATGGGGCTGGCAGGTCCCTCTCTGTTGGATTGGCGACCGCCGGACTGGGCACTGGTGGCGGCCATGGCGGTCTCGGTTTTTGCGATCATTTGCCTGGTGCCGCAGAAAATCATGCCGGAGAAGCGCAACCCCTTGAGCCGTTTCTTCATCTGGATTTACCGGCCTTTTATCCAAAAGGTGTTAAAATACCGCCTGGTAACGATGCTTCTGACCGTGGTCGTACTGATTGTCTCAATTTATCCGGCCTCGCGACTGGGCAGTGAGTTTATGCCGCCGCTCAACGAGGGGGATCTGCTCTACATGCCGACCACCCTTCCCGGTATCTCCATCACCAAGGCCAGGGAATTGCTGCAACAAACCGACAAGATCATTCAGCGCTTTCCAGAGGTACATCACACCCTGGGCAAAATCGGACGGGCGGAAACCGCCACCGATCCGGCACCCCTTTCCATGGTTGAGACCACGATTATGATAAGACCGGAAGTGGAGTATGCGCAAGAGCGCGTGGAACGATTTTTTTCAAGCTGGCCGGGCTGGCTTAAAAAACCCCTGACATGGATGTGGCCCGAAGTCAAAAACGGCAAGGTTCTGCATGAATGGCGCAAAAAGTCAATTGAACGATTTTTTTCAAACTGGCCGGGCTGGCTCAAACGGCCGCTCGCCTGGATCTGGCCCGAGGAGCGCTATATCACAGTCGATGAACTGGTCGAGGATCTTGACCGTGCGATTCAGTTTCCGGGGCTCACCAATGCCTGGACCATGCCCATCAAGACCCGCATCGACATGCTCTCGACGGGCATCAAAACGCCGGTGGGCATCAAGCTGATGGGACCGGATCTGGAGGTTCTTTCGGAGCTGGGTTCCCGCATCGAAGCCGTGGTTCAGGATGTTCCCGGTACGCTTTCCGCCTATTCGGAACGCGTCACAGGCGGTAACTACCTGGATTTTAATATAAACCGGCATGAAATCGCTCGCTACGGACTGACGGTGGGTGATGTCCAGGACGTCATCATGACCGCCATTGGCGGGATGAACGTGACCAATACCGTGGAAGGCCTTGAGCGTTATCCGGTCAACTTGCGTTACAACCGGGAGCTCCGGGATGATATTGGGCGGCTCAAACGCGTCCTGGTGCCCGCTCCAACCGGTGCCCATGTGCCCCTGGCGCAGTTAGCCGATCTTACCATCCACAAAGGGCCGGCCGGCATTAAAAGCGAAAACGCCCGGCAAACGGCCTGGATCTATGTCGATTTAAAGGGCGTGGATTTAGGGTCCTACGTAAAGATGGCCAAGGCGGTCGTCGATCGGGAAATTGACCTGCCGACCGGATATTCGATGGTCTGGTCCGGGCAGTACGAATATATGCAAAAGGCCCGCAAAACGTTGAACATCATCGTGCCTGTGACACTCGTGGTGATTTTCCTGCTCCTTTATATCCATTTTAAAAACATCATCGAAGTGGTTATTGTGATGGCGAGCCTGCCTTTCGCGCTCATTGGTGGGGTGTGGCTCCTCTATTTGCTGGGCTATAATATTTCGGTGGCGGTTGTGGTCGGATTTATCGCCCTGGCAGGCCTGGCGGCGGAAACCGGGGTTGTCATGCTGGTTTACCTGGACGAAACTTTTGAAAGGCGGAAGGCGAAGGGCCTCATGCATACCGCCGGGGATCTCCGCGCGTCCATCATCGAAGGCGCCGTTGAAAGGGTGCGGCCCAAGCTCATGACCGTGGCGACCACCCTGATCGGACTGATGCCGGTGATGTTTGCGATCGAAACCGGATCCCAGGTGATGAAGCGAATTGCGGCCCCCATGGTGGGCGGCCTGGTGTCATCCACAATTCTCACGTTGGTGATCATACCGGCTGTTTATGATATCTGGAAACGCTGGGAGCTGCGCAAAGCCATATCTCATGTGCCCGAAAAGACCTAGGAGGTGATCGATGAAGGAGATTAAGGCCTATATACGTTGCGAACGGGCGCATAAGGCGCTCTGCGAAGCCGGATTGAAATATGCAACACTTACACATGTACTAGCGGCGGGTGCCGAAGTTGAGAGCGACCAGGCCGAAATGAACATCGAAAAAAATACGAAAGTTAATTATAAAGAAAGGATAAACCCATGAAAAAAAATACAATCTTTTTTGCCGTTTTAATTTATTGCGGAGTTGCCCTGGCCCTTCCGGCCTATTCACAAGACTCCGGGTCCGCCACAGACCATTCCAAACACGTGGGTGCCATGATCCATGAATCCACTATCGAGGGTTACCGTTTTGCCTATCACCTGATCGATATCCAAAAAAACACGGAGAAGATGAAGGACATGAAAGGCTCAGAGGAGACAGACACGACCCATCACCTGATGGTCTACGTCCTGGATCCGGACGGCCGCTCCGTCGAGGGGGCGAAGCTGGGATATCTGGTAGAGGGTCCGGACGGCACTAAACAAAAGCTGATGGCGATGGGCATGCAGGGTGCGTTCGGCGCCAATGCCAATTTTGAGACCAAAGGTATGTATACTGTAAAGACCAAATTTTTGGTTGGAGATAAAAAGTTGTTTGACAAATTCAACTATGAGGTCAAGTAGAGCGCAGCCGTTTAGGGGTTCAGTGGTTCAGGGTTCAAAGGTTCAGGGGTTCATGCTTAGAACAGCACTAAAGAACGAGTCTGTACCTACCTCATAGACTCTTGCCGAGGAGGTTGATTAAATGCAACTGTTTATCAAAACCTGCATCTTCACCTTCCCAGAACAAGAGTACTAAAAGGTGATTTTCATGGAATTTGAACGATATTATCTTGATTTATTTGAAATGCTCAATAGCTGCTGCAAAAAAATTGCTTCCGGCAAATATGATAAGGCAGATGCCGAGCGCTTGTTTGAACTCGCAAAAAAAGGCCGTTATCCCGGTTTTCTCAGTGAATTGGCCGAGTCATTCGGTATGATGATGGTTAAAATCGAAGCCAGAGAATTTCGATTGAAACAAATCATCGAAGA
>JBAVYC010001358.1:0-3988 GCA_049698595.1 Desulfobacterales bacterium
GCGGTATCTCAGCGATGTCATGCCCGCCAACTGTATTCCACTCATGGCCAGTCCGGCGACAACGCGCAAACTGGTAAAAGAGGCTGATGTCGTCATCGGTGCCGTGTTGGTGGCCGGCGCCAAAGCGCCCAAATTGGTCACCAGAGAAATGCTCAAGAGCATGCAAAAGGGATCGGTGCTGGTGGATGTGGCCATCGATCAGGGGGGATGTTTCGAAACCTCACGGCCCACCACGCACTCCGATCCGATCTTTGAGGTCGAAGGTATCGTGCACTATTGCGTGGCCAATATGCCTGGGGCAGTGGCCAAAACATCCACGATCGCCTTAACCAACGCGACCTTACCCTACGCCGTGCAAATCGCCAACAAGGGATGGCGGCGTGCCATGCGCGAAAATCCTGAAATCAAACTAGGCGCCAACGTGATGAATGGCAAAGTGACGTATCAGGCGGTCGCCGAAACATTTGGTTTAGAATACACCCCAATCGACACGTTGCTTTAATTTGCATCTTTTGTTATGCATTTTTTTCAGGGCTATGTTTTGAGAGCAAACTTAGGGGTGGAGTGGGGACTCAGCCGCGAATGGCTCCCGGAGCGCCAACTTAAACCCCGCGGAGGTGGGCTCCAAGGATACCTTATCACCATAAACCTTAATCATGAGGAGGATAAGCCAATGCAAATTAATCTTAAACGTTCATTTATTATAGCAGCACTGGTCTCCGTGCTCATTGGTTCCGGCGCTGCTATGGCCGATGTGAAAATCGGCTTTCTGGGCGGGTTTTCCGGTCCGCTCAAAAGTTGGACGCCGTCGATTTACAAAGCGGCGAAGCTTGCTGTCAAGCACGTCAACGATCAAGGCGGAGTGCTCGACAACCAAAAAATCCTTTTGCCCAACGCGGATACGACCTGTGCGGATACCGTTGCAGCCGTCCAAGCGGCCGCCCGTCTGGTTAAGGACGAGAATGTGGTGGCCCTGGTCGGCGCCATCTGCTCAGGGGCGACCATTGCCGTGGCCAAACAAGTGGCCATCCCCAATGGCATCACTCTGGTGTCGCCCGCTTCGACCTCTCCGGCCATCACAACCCTGGATGACAAGGACCTCGTATTTCGCACCTCACCTTCGGATGTCTATCAGAGCGGCGTCATGGCGCGTCTGCTGCTGTCCAAAGGAATCAGGCATATCGCTATCACCTATGTCGACAATGATTGGGGCAGGGGATTGGCCGGTGCCCTTTCCGAGGCTTTCACGGCCGCCGGCGGCAAGGTCGCCGCCAACCAGGCCCATGAGGAGGGTAAAGCCGACTATCGGGAACAGATTCGTTCACTGGCCACATCGGGGGTCGATACCCTGGTTGTGCTGGCCTATGCCAACGGTTCAGGTCTGACCATAATCCGTCAGGCCTTGGAGAATGGCGCTTTTGACCGGTTTGTGGGTGGTGACGGGATGGTCAGCAATTCCCTGATCGCCGCCATCGGTAGCGATAAGCTGAGGGGCATGATTGCCACCAAACCGGGTCGGCCGGATACCAATGGCGCACGCGAGTTCAACCGCCTCGCATGGCGGGCCGATCTGAACCCAGCAGCATCGTTTGTCGCGCAAGCATATGACGCCGCGTTTTTGCTGGCCCTGGCGATCGAGAAAAGCGGCAAGTCCGAGCGTGGCGGAATATCCAAGGCTTTACGGGAAGTAGCCTCGGCCCCGGGTGAAGTTATCCTTCCGGGCGAATGGCAGAAGGCCAAGGCTCTGCTCAAGGCCGGAGAGCCCATCAACTACGAGGGCGCCACCGGCAGCCTCGAGTTTGACGAGGCCGGGGATGTTTCCGGCGTGATCATCGAAATGGGCGTTCACGTCATGGAAGGCTCTTTCAGAGAATTCGGTCAAGTAAGATAGTTTTGTATGGACCATTAATGAAAGCACACAGGTTCATACCAGGCTTTCATTCGGGGTTGATCGTGATGCACGATATTCCCCGCAAATAATCCTTAAGGGAGGCAAAAAGTTATGACTGATACGATACTAGTCGGTATTGACGGCACCGAAGAAAATCATCGCGCCATAGATTATGCAGTCAACTGGGCCAAAAAAAGCAAGGCAAAGATGATTCTGGCCTATGTAATCAAATGGTCGCCTTACACTTTCCAAACCGCTGAAGAGAACGAACGGCGTCACAAGCGCAAGGTAGAGGATATTCAGTTCGTACAGGAGCGGGTGCTGGACCCGATGCTGGAATCACTGGCATCCGAAGGTCTCGAGATTACCGGCGTCGTGCGCCATGGTCAGGTGGCCGACTCCTTGATTTATATTGCCAAAAAGCATGGTGCGACGGATATCGTGGTGGGACGGATCGGTGAGAAAAGCGTCAAGACTTTAATGTTCGGCGGTGTGGTCGCCAAGCTGATACAGCTCACCCACATTCCGGTAACCATCGTGCCCTAGCCGGCCAAAAATCCAACCCAACAGTTAATCAAATTATAGGGAGGAAATCCGAATATGAAAAAGAAATCTATAATTACCGGCACCTTGGCGCTTTTGCTGCTCCTGTTGATGCCAATGTTGGCCTTTGCCGAGGAAGCCGGAGGCGGTATTGATGCGCTCGTAAACAAGATCTTTCACACCGCGCTGGGGCCGTTTGTTTCCTTGATCTTTTTCTCTGTGTCGATCAACGGCGTCAGTTTCCCATTGATCGTCGCCTGGTTGCTCATCGCTGCCGTTGTGTTGAGCATAAAATTTGAATTTGTCCAATTCAGGGGAGTCAAGCATTCGATCGATCTGCTGCGCGGTGTCTATGAAAACCCGGACAATCCCGGTGAAGTCTCTCATTTCCAGGCCCTGTGTACAGCCTTGTCCGGAACCGTGGGCTTGGGCAATATCGCCGGGGTCGCGGTGGCAGTCAGTCTCGGTGGACCCGGAGCCACTTTCTGGATGATCATCGCCGGGTTGTTCGGAATGGCTGCCAAGTTTACCGAATGTACCTTGGCGGTCAAATATCGTAATGAATATCCCGACGGGACGGTCTCCGGTGGTCCCATGTATTATCTTAGCAAGGGGATGTCCGACAAGGGCAAGCCAGGGCTGGGCAAGGCCGCGGGCGTGTTCTTTGCCATCATGTGCATCTTTGGCACCCTGGGCGGCGGGAACATGTTCCAGGGCAACCAGGCGCATCAAATGTTCTCCAATACCTTTGGACTGTTTGTTGGCAGCGGCTGGTTGTTCGGACTCATTCTGGCAATTCTGGTGGGGGCGGTTATAATCGGCGGCATCAAATCGATCGCCAGAGTGACCGATAAGATCGTACCCTTTATGGCCGTATTATATGTGGGTACGGGCGCGATCATCCTGCTGGTCAACATCGCCCAGATACCGGCTGCCATAGGGGTCGTCATTGCAGGCGCCTTCTCACCCACGGCCATTACCGGGGGGATTGTCGGCGTGCTGATTCAGGGTTTGAAACGGGCCGCCTTTTCCAACGAGGCCGGGGTAGGCTCGGCTGCTATCGCGCATGCCGCGGTAAGGACCAGTGAACCGCTCACCGAAGGGTATGTGGCCATGCTGGGACCGTTCATCGATACCGTCATCATCTGTACCATGACCGCCATGGTGATCGTGATTACCGGCGCCTACACTATCGACGGCGTGAGTGGGGTGGCTCTGACCGCAGCTGCCTTCCAGAGCGTCTTTCCCTGGTTCGGTACCTTGCTGGCCGCCGCCGTGCTCCTGTTTGCCTTTTCCACCATGATCTCCTGGTCCTACTACGGCCTGAAATGCTGGACCTATCTGTTCGGTGAAAGCAAGACCTCGGAACTGACCTACAAAGCTATCTTTTGTATCTTCGTAGTGATCGGCTGTAGCGCAAGCTTGGGACCGGTGATCGACTTTTCCGATGCCGCCATTTTCGCTATGTCCCTCTCCAATGTGGTTGGACTATATATGTTTATGGGGGAACTAAAGGTGGACATGAAGGACTATCAGGCCCGCCTCGCTTCCGGC
>JBAVYC010001359.1:0-3300 GCA_049698595.1 Desulfobacterales bacterium
ATTTTATGGTAACTTTGGCTTTTCGGATATGCGCCTTCTAAAATAGCACTATTCTTCGTCGAAGGCGATTGTAGTTTCCAGGCTTTCATCTGAAAATTCTGTTAATCCTGTCTCAAAATATAGATAAATAGAATCCACTCAATCAAACTATCACCCGCTCCCGGCGGAAAGAAACGCCGCCCGGATCGGGTGCATCCATCTCGCGCGCTGCTCGATGGCCGGCATAAACGGCTGCGGCAATGATGCCCGGTGCCCGGCAGTCGCCGATGCGTTCAACCCGGTTGATGCCGCTGTCGGCCAGCGCATCCGGATTCGAGATGAGCTGCCGATAGAGCTCATCGGATGGTTTGCGGGCTGTCACCGTAACCATTGAAGATGCCGGCTGATCAGTGAGATTCCCGCTATACACACAGGTGATTTCAGCACTAACGCCGTCAAAACCGGAAACTGCCTTGGCTGTTAATATGTTTACCCCGAGATCTAAAAGGCGTTTTTGCGTGCGAAGCTGCTCTTCGGTGTTAAAGCTCCATTCTCCGACCCTGCCCGCGGGCGTGACCAGAGTGATGTCCAAACCGGCTGCTCGCAGTTTTTCAGCCAAGACGGCGCCCATGTAATAGTGATCGTCATCATATAGCACCACCGGCCCGCCAACCTTTGCGTCTGCCAATATGTCATCCGGAGTAAAAACCTGCTTGCTTTCAAAACCCTTGACCGCAGAGCTGTGCCAGCGGGCAACCCCGTCACGCCGCCAGCGGGAACCGGTTGCCAGAATAATGTGCTTAAAACCGAATCCCAAAACATCCCCGGCTGTTAAGTGGCTGTCCAGGTACACATCGATATTGCGCATGCGCTTAATCTGTTGAATACGGTATTCGATCACCCGGCGCCACTCAGTGAGGCCCGGTAGCCGGCATTCAGCCGCCACCCGCCCGCCCAGTTCTTTGGTGGCCTCCGCTAAAATTACTTTATAGCCCCGCTGTCCCAGAGCCCGTGCAGCTTCCAATCCGGCCGGTCCGGCACCGACCACCAGGATCGTATTATCGGATCGCTTTGCCGCTATTTTTTCGGGGTGCCAGTCGCGCCGCCATTCCTCCCCCATGGTCGGATTCTGGGTACACCGGATGGGAACGCCGCGCGAATCTGCGGCATAACAGATATTGCAACCGATGCATTCGCGAATATCATTGAGCCGGCCTGTTTTAATTTTTTCAGGCAGAAAAGGATCGGCAATCGATGGCCGCGCAGCCCCAATAAAATCAATCAGGCCATTTTTAACCTGGCTCACCATGGTATCCGGCGATGTAAAGCGGCCCACTGTGACAACGGGCTTAGCGGTTATTTTCTTTACAAATGAAATGTAATCGGCCAAGGCCGCTTCTTTGACAAACCGGGAACTGCCCATCTCTTTCGAATAGTCCGTAATGTTGATATCCCAGAGATCCGGTAAATCCGACAGCATCTCGAGCATGTCACGCTGTTCGTCGTTGTCAATGATGCCATCTTCACTTCCGCTGCCATCGGCTGAAAACCTGACAGCAACCGCACACTTGTCGCCGACCGCCGCCTTGGTGTCTTCAATCATTTCGCGAACCAATCTGATCCGATTCTCCAGCGATCCACCATACTCATCACTGCGCCGATTCCAGTCTCTGGATAAAAAATGAGAAAGCAGATAACCATGGGTGGCATAAACATAGACAAGGTCGAATCCGGCCTGCATCGCTCTGCGGGCGGCATCGACCTGCCAGCGTCTGAGCCGGCGGATGTCTTTTTTATCCATTGCCTGGCTCTGGACCGGATCATAGCGAAAATCCGACGGGAAGCTGCCGACATCAAGGGGGATCTCCCGCGTCAACAGATTGGGCATACTCCCCCCCCCGTACCACAGTTGCACGCCCGCCAGGGCTCCGTGGCGATGGACCTTTTCCACCATCAAGGCCTGGGCCTTGACGTCTTCATCATCCCAAAGTGTCGCGTATGGATAAGGGCTGTCATCCGCGGTCGGGTGTATCGAGCAATATTCGGTACAAACCACAGCCCAACCGCCCTCGGCTTTAACCGCGCGCATGGCCGCCAGGGTTTTGGGCATCATGTAGCCCATGCCGGTGCAGTGCGGCACCTGGTAAAATCGATTTTTAGCGGTGACCGGACCAATTTTCACCGGTTCAAAAAGAATGTCATAGCGGGGATCGCGTTCCATATGTAGTCTCCGTTCAGGTTTCCACTCTGATTTCGAATTTCAGGTCCGCTGAGTGTGGTCTGGGACAATCCAGCGGCGGATACCAGCGACAGGTGGTCGGTAAAATAACCAATTACAAGTACCAAATTAAGGTCATTAAGCACCAAATCACAATTTTCAAATAACAAATAAATTCCAATATTCAATGACCAAAACGCGCACCTGCTGAATATAAATTGTCTGATAACCTCAATATTTGCATTTGCTTTGGCTATTTTTGGTCAACTACCCCATCAAGGGTCATCAATGCCCGATACATTTCCGGCCGTCTATCCCGAAAAAAGCCCCATGCACTTCTATCCGCTTTGATTTTTTCCAGGTCCAATTCAGCGGTAACGACCGTTTCAGCAGACCGGTCGGCTTCCGCCAGAAGCTGTCCCGTGCTACCGGCGATAAACGATGAACCGTAGAAGGTGACGCTGGAATTCCCGCTGCTCTCTGTGCCAATGCGGTTGGAGGCGACGACCGGAACAAAATTGGCAGCGGCATGACCGCGCATGCAGATCCGCCAGGCTTCCATTGAATCCCTCTGCGGGTCTAACGGCTCCGAGCCGATGGCGGTCGGATAAAAGAGAATCTCCGCACCCTGCAATACCATGCTGCGGGCGGCCTCCGGAAACCACTGATCCCAGCAAATGCCGATGCCGAAATTGGCATAGCGGGTTTTCCAAACACGAAACCCTGTGTTGCCGGGGTTGAAGTAATATTTTTCCTCGTAACCCGGCCCATCGGGAATATGGGTCTTCCTGTATCTGCCGAGAATGCAGCCGTCGGCATCAATAACAGCGACCGTGTTATAATACGCCTGGTTCTTCTTTTCAAAAAAACTGATCGGCAAAACGGTTTCGAGTTCTTTTGCCAGCCGGGAAAAATGCGTGACGGCGGGGTTTTTATCCATCTCTGTTGCCAGTTGAAAATACTCCGGTTTTTCAGTCTGACAAAAATAAAGTGTTTCAAATAACTCCTGCAGCAAAATGATCTTTGCGCCTTTAGCCGCGGCCGCCTTCACCAGCCCATCGGCGGTGGCAATATTTTTTTCCAGGTCGGGTGTACATTTCATC
>JBAVYC010001360.1:0-2321 GCA_049698595.1 Desulfobacterales bacterium
GGAATACCGAGGAACCGATCGTATCATAAGTCTGGCTGTGGGAGACGAGACGCTTAAAAAAATGGTCGGTACCGAGTTTGAAGGTCGCTTTGGAGATGATTGCTGGTTTTCTTGTGATTCCCAGAAGATTTTTTTGTTTGACCCGTCATCCGGACAAAGATTGTGAACGCTTACCTGAGACCATAGCCTGCACCTTGACAACTTAGCCAAACCTAAGTATGGTAAATCACAATGCAAAATCAAACACCATCTAAAGATGGAAAACTTCTCAATCTCTTTTATGTTGTCGCTTCGCTCTTAATTTTTGTAGGTTTGATTCTCATGTGCCAGCCGTTTAGCATGAAAATTTATACGGTTGGCTTTCCGACCGTACTGGTGGGGACGATTGCCTATATTGTCATGGATCATTTAAAAAAATGATATTCCCAGGGCCACAATATATCTATCCGTGATCGGACAGCTCAAATGAAAAAATGTATCAATGATCCTGAAAAACTAGTCGCTGAACTACTCGAGGGCTATACGCTCGCCTTTCCGGACAAAGTTAAACTGGAAGGTGAGAATCTGGTTATGAGAACCTATCCCAAAGAGCTTGGCAAGGTGGCCCTCGTAACTCTGGGAGGCAGTGGGCATGAACCCGGCTTGAGTGGCTTCGTCGGGTACGGCATGCTGGATGCCAGTGTGCCCGGTGAAATTTTTGCGGCACCGGGACCCCAAAAATGTTTGGATGCGATCAAAAGGGCCGATCGGGGCGGAGGTGTGTTGTTTGTGGTCTTAAATCACGCCGGTGATGTGTTAACCGCCAACATTACGATGGAAATGGCCCTCGAAGAGGGCTTAAATATAAGAATGATCATTGTTCATGACGACATCGCCTCCGGACCGATTGACAAGCCCGAAGAACGCCGGGGGCTGGTCGGGTTTTTGCCCATGATTAAAGTGGCCGGCGCCGCAGCCGAAGAAGGGCGAACTCTTGAAGAAATCGTTGCGATAGCAGAACGAATGGGACGATCCATGCGGACGCTGGCGGTCGCCTTTAATCCGGCTACGCATCCGGCCACCGGAGATGCCATGTTCGATCTCGCTGAAAATGAAATGAGTATCGGCATGGGACAGCATGGCGAAGCCGGCACCGAACGGCTGCCAATGAAAAGCGCCAATGAAACCACCGATCTCATGCTTCAAATGCTGCTCGATGATCTGGAAGTTGAGGCCGGTGAAGAACTTCTGGTCATCGTCAACGGCGCCGGGGCTACAACGTATATGGAACTTTTCATTGTGTTCCGTCGCCTGCATATGATTCTGACGAATAAAAAAATCAAAATTGCCCGCAGCCTGATTGGTGAATATATTACCACCCAGGAACAGGGCGGATTCCAAATTTTAGTGGCCAGAATGGATCGCGAATTGCTCAGGCTCTGGGATTCTCCCAGTGATTCGCCGTATTTTATTAGCCGCTAACTTCCTTCATGAACCGCTGGCGCAGCCGGCGGTTCATGAAGGAAGTTAATTCAAAAAGATAAAATAAATTCTTTAGATCAATTTATTTTTAAAACAGGCAGAATACCTTAAATCCGCAACCCCCAACTCGCAATCCAAAACCCACCCAGTGTTCATCATCGATCCAGAATCATATGGCAAAGGCAATGTGTCGGTGGCAAGCGCTATAAAAGCGAAATTCCGACCATAACATTTGTTCTGACATAACCTGAACAAATGTCTTGACATATGTTATGCGTTTGTGTATCAGATAATCCACATTGCGATATAAGGCATTTTGCAGGGATAGGACTCCTGATTTCAGGCTTGATGCTGAAAACTATGTCGAAAGGAGGTGTTGCGGTAAATACAAGGTCTGGGGACCTGCTCCGCCGGAAAGCCGGGTTGCGGATACGATCGATAAGAGCATCTTTAAACCGGTCTCCGTCGAGCAAGCAGTTAATGGAATCTAAAATCATAAGGGGGTTAGATATGAGGAAGAATTTGAAGTTAGTTTTTGTTCTGATAATTTGTCTTGGGATGTTGGTACCCGCTTGCGCACTTGCGGAGCGCGTCGATCTAAAAGGTGAAAAAATTACGATGTCGATTCTGGGTATCGCCGGCTGGTTCCCCAGCGGGCTGGGGGTGGAAATGTCCCCCGCATTTGCCGAATATACCAAGGAAAAATACGGTTACGATGTAAAATTTACATTTGAAGAAGCACCGTTTGAAACCCTTTTTCAAAAAGCCGCTGCCAGCCTGGCAACACGATCGGATGATTATAATATCATTGTCAGCGACAGCCAATGGCTGGGCGGATTTGCGGCACCGGGCTGGATTGT
>JBAVYC010001361.1:0-3699 GCA_049698595.1 Desulfobacterales bacterium
CGTCGATACACGATTCATCGGCATCTTAGGCATTTGAAAAAATACGGTTTGCATATCACAACAATTCAGGATATTTTCATCCCGGTTTAATGGAATAAATTGTTTTTCATGTTTAACGGTATTTAACTTTTCAATTTTCCGTGTTGGATCTCAAAATGTGAGCCCAACGTGAAAGGAAGCCCCATGAACGAGAGCACCATTAGAATCAGACTCATGAAGGCTGACGATTTTGACGCTGTGGTTGGGATTGACGAGAAAGTACTCAAGGCTTCACGGCCGGATTACTATGAAATGAAGTTTGAAAAGCTTTTAAACTCCAAAGATTATTTGCCCACGTCGCTTGTGGCGGAGGGAGAAGATGGAACGCTGGCGGGGTTTATAATGGGGGAACTCTATATGGGAGAATATGGTATTTTCCAGGAAGAAGCAACCCTGGATACCATCGGTGTTGATCCCGATTACCAGCATATGGGTATTGGTGAGCAGTTGATGAATGAATTCCTGGATCATTTAAGAGCACTCGGCGTTCAAAAAATAAACACCTTGGTCGACAGGAATGATTCCCAACTGATGCATTTCTTTAGCGCGAACCAATTTAGCCCTTCCAAAACCATTATTAATTTGGAACGAAGCCTTTGACATGGATTGACTTTTTGCCAAAGCCCACATTTTTCTTGACACCTAGTTACAATATAGCTATATCGTATTCACATTGTACACCCTAACGCTGCAAAAAGGCGTCCAGCCCCGGAGATAACAGCGTTACCCAAAATGTGATCGAAACAAAAAAAACATAAGAGATTAGGAGGCCAATGTGAAAATTCTCACAACCGTAAAAAAAGTAGTTGATGTGGAATTGACGATCCACGTGCAGGACGGCGCCATCGTTGAAGACGGGCTGCAATATGTTATAAACGCCTGGGATGAAAATGCGGTCGAAACCGCTGTTCAACTTAAGGAAAATAGCGGCGCGGAAACGACTTTGGTGAGTATCGGCGGCGGCGACAACACCGATATGATCCGCCGATGCTATGCCATGGGAATTGAAAACGGAATTCATATCGAGGATCCCTCCCTGGCCGCAGCGGATTCGTTTGTCTACGCCAAAGTGCTGCAAAAGGTTTACGAAAAGGGAGACTATGATCTCGTCATCACCGGCAAACAAGCTCAGGATACGGATAATGGTCAAACCGGAATCATCTTGGCTGAGTACTTAGGATTACCTTGTGTCAGTAATGTGATCGCCATCGAAGTGTTGGACGACCAACATATTAAAGTATCCCGATCGGGTGATGCCGGAACCGAAATTATAGAACTGGCGTTACCCGCCGTAGTCACGGTCGATGTTAGTATTAATGAACCTCGATTGCCCGCAATGCGCGGCATCATGATGGCAAAGAAAAAGAAAATCGATGTAATGGACCTGGCGGCACTCGGGACTTCGCCGGATGAGATCGGCTGCGCTACCCCGAAATCGGAAATTGCTGAATTTCTAAAATCGGCAACGCGCCAGGGCGGACAAATGTTTGAAGGTGATGCTGCTGAAATCACCGCCCAGGTCGTCGATCTTTTGGCCAATGAAGCCAAAGTGTTATAGCGAAATCAAATTATCAGTTATGATCATCATTGGACACTAACCGGATTCATATAAGGAAAACAATATTATGGCTAAAGTACTCGTAATTGCAGAAATTAAACAAGGTGTCATCAAAAGCAGCACAACCGAACTTTTATCAAAAGCCAAAGCCATCGGCGCAGAAGCCGCCGTGGTGGCGATTGGCAGCAATATCGAATCGCTGATTCCCGGCTTGGTGAAGGCCGGCTCCGATACGCAATACGTCGCCGATGATCCAGGACTGGAGCTGTTTTCAGCCGGTCCATACACATCCTGTGTCGTCGATGCCGCCAGGCAATTTGGTGCCGATCAGATTTGGTTCGGTTTTTCCGAAAGCGGCAAGGCCGTCGCGCCGAGGGTTGCCGCTCAACTGGATGCCGCCTGCGCCACTGAAATTACCGATGTGACGCTTCAGGGAGATCAAATCGAAGTCTATAGACCTGCCATCACAAATAAAGTCATGCAACGCGTCAAAGTCAATATCGAACGATTGGTGGCAGTTGTCAGAGCAGGTGCGTTCGAGGCCACGGAAGGAATCACGGGAACTGAAAACGTCGTCAAGCTTTCCCCTCCGGCACCTGATTTAAAGGCCGTCATCAAGGAACTCGTATCGGACGCAAGTGGCGATATCGATCTTGCCGATGCCGACATCGTCATCTCAGTGGGACGCGGCGCCAAAGATCAAGCCGGTATCGATCTTGTAAAAGAACTGGCCAATGATCTAGCAGCGGGGTTTGGTTCTTCGCGTGCCATGGTGGATGGCGGTTTCATGCCGCACGGCAAGCAAGTCGGGCAAACCGGTAAAATTGTAGCGCCGAACCTCTACATGGCATTCGGTATCTCCGGTGCTATTCAACACCTTGCTGGAATGAACGGCTCAAAGGTGATTCTGGCCGTCAATAAAGACCCCGAAGCACCCATTTTCAATGTGGCTGACTATGGTATCGTTGGCGACCTCTTCGAAGTGGTTCCGATTCTCCGCGAAGAGATTAAAAAAATTAGAAGCTAGGCCGCCAAATTTAATCAAAATTCGTTGCTGAGGTAACCATGAATCCCCTATTGATGTCTCTTCTAATCATTGTCGCCCTATCCGTTTTCGGACGTACGATGTTTGGTAAAATTCAATTGTTAAAGGCACTCGAACCCGCCGATAGAGTCAATCATCTGAAGGAACGACTGATGAATATGGTTGTTCTGGCTATCGGCCAGAAACGCCTTGTCGGAAGAGCAAAGGAGAGAAGTTCGGGAATTATGCACGCGTTCATTTTTTGGGGATTCTGTGTTTTGCTGATTCGCAGCTTGACGTTGTATGGAGAGGGATTTCAGGAAGGATATCACCTGCCGTTTTTGGGCGAAGACTATTTGATCGGGTATCTCTATATCGCCTTAAAAGATATCATTGAAGCGATCGTTTTTTTGATGATCATCTTCGCCTTTTATCGTCGGGTCGTTCTAAAACCAAAACGAATGCACAATACCTTCGAAGCCTATCTGGTCTTGGGCCTGATCGCAATCTTGATGGTGTCCGATCTATTGTACGACGGCGCACGGTCCAATTTAATTCAACTATATAACAACCCGGGAAGCATCCACTACTTCAATAATCCCCAATATGGCTCCGAATTTCTTTGGACGCCGATATCGGTGGGCGCCGCCACCCTGATGTCAGGATTGAGCGCAGAAGCCAACACCACCATCCTGAGCATTATGTTTTGGCTTCACATCTGTACCCAGCTGGTTTTTTTGAATATTCTCCCTTTGGGTAAGCATTTTCATGTGATCACCGCACTTCCCAACGTCTTTCTGAAAAGCCTGGGCTATCCTCACGAAAAAACGAAGCTGCTGGATTTGGAAGACGAAGCCGCCTGGGAAGACGAATCCCTGGGAATCAATCATATCCATCAGCTCAATTGGAAACAGGGCCTGGACCTTTACACCTGTACCGAATGTGGACGGTGCAAAGAAGTCTGCCCGACATATACCACCGACAAACCGTTAAATTTGCATGAATTCAATGATAAGCTCAAGCTGGAACTATTGGACAATGCCGATAATATCATCAAGCGAGCCAAGTTATCGTCCAC
>JBAVYC010001362.1:0-4131 GCA_049698595.1 Desulfobacterales bacterium
CCGGATCTGGCATCTGCGGGAATTAAGTGGGTCAGTGGTTTTCCGGATAACCCTAAAAAGGGACTGCCCTATATTTCCGGGCTCCTGATTTTTAACGACGTGCATACCGGTCTGCCCCTTTCCGTCATGGACTGCGGGTGGATCACGGCCAAACGCACCGGCGCCGCCAGTGCAATTTCCGCCCGTTATCTTGCCCGCCCGGAATCCGCCGTGATGGGGATGTTGGGTTGCGGCGTTCAGGGCCGTAGCCATGTGGAAGCAATGAATGTTCTTTTTCCACTGAAAAAGGTCATGGCCTACGACGTGAATCCGGAGGTCCAATCACAATTTGTCGGGGACATCAGCAAAGATTTTGATTTGGAGGTTGTGCCGGTGAAAACACCGCGGGAGGCGGTCAGCGGCTGTGATATCGTGGTCACGGCCGGGCCGATGATGAAAAAACCCCATGCCACCATCCAGGCCGGCTGGATGGATGCAGGCGCCTTCGCGTCGCTGGTGGATTACGATGCTTACTGGCAGTCGGCGGCCATGCAGGAAGCCGACAGATTTTGCACGGATGATATCAACCAGTTTCGCATGGCGCAACAAGCCGGCTATTTCAAGGACATCCCCGAACTTCATGCCGACCTGGGCCAACTGGCCAGCGGGCAGAAACCAGGCCGTCAAACACCGCAAGAGCGCACCATGGCCGCCAACCTGGGTCTGGCCCTGAATGACATGGCGGTCGCACCACTAATTTACCAGAAAGCAAAGGACAAGGGCATCGGAACTTGGCTGGATCTTTAAATTAGTGACGTCATTTAGGTGCGGTTAGTTGTTAGTCGTCCGTTGTAAGTTGGGGAAAAAAGAAAAACACAGAAAAAATGATGGCTAAAATCTACGACGTAATCATTATCGGCGGCGGCATCATGGGCAGCGCCTCGGCCTACTACCTGATGAAAATGGACAATACCCTCAAGGTGGCCGTCATTGAACGGGATCTCACCTACGCCAAAGCGTCGACGACCCTTTCCATGGCCAACGCCCGTATTCAGTTCAGCCTCGAACAAAACATCGCAATCTCCCAATATGCGTTAAAAACCCTCGCGCAATTCGAAGATACCATGGCGGTTGAGGGTGAAAAACCCAATATCTACTATCGCCGCGAAGGCAATCTTTTTATGGTAGATGACGCCGGGTGCCGGGGAGCCGAAAAAGCGCTGGCCCTTCAACAGAGTCTGGGATGCCGTGTCGACTGGTGGTCTCCTGAAAAAATTAAGCGACATTACCCCCTTTACGAAACAAAGGGTTTCGCCGGCGGCACCTTCGGTCGGGATGACGGCCACTTTGATGCCTATGCCGTGCTGATGGCCTACAAGGCCAAGGCAAAATACATGGGTGCCGTATATATAAATGACGATGTCGAAAAAATCCACCAGGAACATGGCCGGGTCACCGGAGTCAGAACCGTTCCGGGCACGACCCTGACAGCCGGCTGGGTTGTCAACTGTGCCGGCGCCTGGGCAGCTAAGGTGGCAAAAACAGCCGGTGTAAATCTGCCGGTGGTTCCGGTCAAACGTCAGGTTTTTGCACTGGACACGGCCGTCAAACCCCAGGGCCCTCTGCCATTGACCGTGTTACCCTCGGGATTGTATTTTAGAACCGAAACCGGCGGTATCATCCTGCTCGGCAAATCCATGCTGGAAGATCCCCAAAAGTATGAGTTCAGCTGGGATGATAAACGGTTTATGGAGATTCTCTGGCCGGAATTGGCCGCGTATGTTCCGGCTTTTGACCGGCTCAAACTGGTCCGCGGCTGGGCCGGACTCTATGCCGTCAATACCCTGGACGGCAATGCCATTCTCGGTGAATGGCCGGAGATCAAAGGTTTATTTCTGGCCAACGGCTTTTCCGGTCACGGACTCCAGCAGGCGCCGGCCGTGGGCCGTTACCTGTCCGAGTTGATTTTAAAACGTCCACATTCATTGGATTTATCGATATTTTCACCGATCCGTATCATGGAAAACAGACCTCTTGGTGAAAATGGGCTGGTCTAGGCCTGAGTATATGCGTCCAGGAATTTTCAATTCCGGTTTGTCTGGGAAAGGGATAAATTAAGCAATATTAACTATACAGCCCAAAATTGGTAAATCAAATTCAGGAAGTGGGTTGACATCCAGGGGACAAAATGGTTATATAGCCGATTCATTGCAGCAATTTGGAATTAACTGTTTGATCCCCGTGCTAAAACCATGATCCGGGGTGGTTCATGTGCTATGACTGAGCTGAAATTAGAAAAGGTGTCGAAACGATTCGGCGGTCTGCTGGCAGTCGAAAAACTGGATCTGAAAGTGCCGAAAGGTAAAATCTTGAGCCTGATAGGTCCTAACGGTGCCGGCAAAACCACCGTTTTCAATATGATCACCGGCGTCTACCCACCCACCGATGGCGCCATCACCTATAAAGGCACTGAGCTGAACCATCTGAGGAGCAACCGTATCATTGCCCACGGCATCGCGCGGACCTTTCAGAATATCAGACTGTTCAAATCAATGACGGTGCTGGAAAATGTCCAGGTCGGCATGCACTGCCGCACCAAAAGCGGGGCCGTCCGAGCCCTGCTGAAAACCCGATTTGAAAAACAGGAAGAAAAAGACATCGGTGCAAAAGCGTTCGAGATTCTGGAATATATCGGTTTGAAAGACCATCTGAATGATTATGCTTCCAGCCTGCCCTATGGCGAACAGCGGCGGCTGGAAATTGCCAGGGCTTTGGCCACTCAGCCTGAAATACTGCTGCTGGATGAACCGGCGGCTGGTATGAATCCCAAAGAAACGGCCGAGTTGATGGAATTGATTATCAGGCTGCGGGATACCGGACTGACCATCTTTCTGGTGGAGCATGACATGCGCCTGGTCATGGGGATTTCCCAAATGGTGACGGTGCTGGATTACGGACAAAAAATCGCTGAAGGAACGCCAAAAGAAATTCAGCAAAATGAAACTGTCATTGAAGCCTACCTGGGGTCGGGGGCTAAAACATAGGAATAGTGTGTTATCAGGAGTCAAAATCACCAATAACAAAAAGAGGAGGTAGCATTATGAAAAAAGTTGGTATTTTAGTTTTGTGTTTGACCTTAATTTTGGCATTCCATGGTTTGGCTGTCGCCAAGACCCTGAAAATCGGCACCTTGAGTCCCCTGACCGGGCCTTATGCCCAAGACGGTACGGACATTCTACAGGGTGTCAAAACGGCAGTGGCCGTATACGGACCGGTTAAAGGCTATGATACCGTCGAAGTTCTGCCCGGCGACAGTGCCTGCGACGGCGGTAAAGCCACCATGGCCGCCAACAAGCTGATCAACAGCGACGTCAATGTGGTCATTGGCGCCTATTGCTCTTCGGCCACCGAACCGGCCCAGATCCCGTTGATGGAGGCCGAAATCGTTCAGATCACCCCTGCTTCGACCGCCGAACGCCTAAGCGCCAAGGGCTACAAATATTTCTTCCGAATGCCCCCCAGGGACGACGTGCAAGCCTGGTCCACAGTTCAGTTTCTCGAAAAAAAACTAAATGCCAAAACTCTGGCGTTGATCGATGACAAACAGACCTACACAGCCGGTCTAACCGCCAACATGAAAAAGTTCGCCAAAGAAAATGATAAGGTGAAGATCGTCGCCCATGAACACATTACGCCAGGTGATAGCGATTTCACGGCGGTTTTGACCAAACTGAAGCGGATCAACCCGGACGTTATCTACATGGGCGTATATCAACCCGAAGGTTCCAAGATGATTCAGCAGGTTCGCAAGCTGGGCCTCAAGTCCACCTTTATCAGCGAAGATGCGGTTTATCACCCGAAGTTTCTGGAAATCGGCGGACCGTCGGCCGAAGGGGTTTATCTGACCTTTGCCAGGGCACCGGAGACACCGGAAAGAGCTGAGTTTATCAAGACCTACAAAGAGATGTGGAAGGCCGACGCCGTCGGGTCCTATGCCTATTACGCTTATGACGCAGCCATGATGGCCCTGGCCGCTGTTGAAAAGGCCGGCACAACCAAAGCCGATACCTTGCAAAAAACCATCCGCGGGAACGCCTGGCCGGGTATCACCGGCGACATCAAATTCGATGAGCATGGTGACCGCAAACTGGC
>JBAVYC010001363.1:0-1797 GCA_049698595.1 Desulfobacterales bacterium
GAGGAAAAGCTGAGTCTATCAAAAAAGGCCGGTGCCGATGAGGTAATCAACAGCCGTCACCTAGACCCGGTTGAGGCGGTGAAAGCGATCACCCGTGGCAGGGGGCCGACATCGTGCTGGATATTTCCGGTGCCAAGACTGCTCAGCATCAGGGAATTTGTTCGGCCGGTGACTCTGCTACAATTGTGCTGGTGGGGATCTCCCACGATAGCCTGGAGTTGAGCGAAAAGGCCGTTGATAGAATTTTGCGAAGGGAGCTGATAATTCGCGGTTCCTGGAATTCCTTTTCACCGCCTTTCCCGGGGGAAGAATGGACCCGCAGCCTGTCGCTGATGGCGCAGGGATTAATCTGGCAGCCCGAATTTATCAGCCACCGGTTGCGCCTGGAGGAAGGTCCCCAGATTTTTGCTGCGATAGAAAATAAAGACCTTTTTTTCAGCAAGATTATGTTCTTTCCCCAGGAAAAATAAACAGACCCAGAAACAGGGTTCCGGAAAGGGGGTGATATCTCGGTTTTTGATCTTTCCACAAACGCACAGTTAATCAAAACAGCTTAATGAAAGGGAGATGGTGACATGTGTAAGAAAATGACGAAATTGACTATTTGCTTATTCATTGTGGCGGCAATGACCATCTGGTGTGTCTGGGCGACTCCACCTGCTGAGGCCAAAGATAAACTGACGATTGGTTTTGCACATGTGAGCATGGCCGCCCCTTATTATGTGGCCATGCAGAAAACTGCCGAAGAAGTTGCTAAAGAAGAGGACGTGGAACTGATCTGGTATAATGCGGAAGATGATGAACTAAAGCAGGTCCGGCAAGTTATGAGCATGATCGGCAAGAAAATCGACGGGTTGCTGATCAATCCGGTGACACCCCAAGGAATCAAACGGGCGATTAAAAGCTGTGTCGATGAGAAGATACCCGTAGTGGCGATCGATCGACAGCTTTACGGGGATTATATCGCCTATGTCGGCATCGATCAGTGGCAGGCCGGCAATCTTGTGGGCGAGTACATTGTCAAGAAGATTTTTCCAGATAAAAAAAAGGTCCGGTGGGTTGAGCTACAAGGTAGTCCGGGAGGCCCCGCGGCCATCGGCCGTGGTGGTGGATTCAACCAGGCGATTGATCAGTTGGGTGACGGCAGATTTGAGCTCTTTTATTATGACCGCGGCTATTATGATCGGACAAAGGGCATGCAGATCATGGAGGATGCGATTGTAAAAGCTAAAGGCCAGGGCGTTTCCATCGACCTGGTTTTCGGTCATAATGATTCCATGGTACTTGGCGCACGCGAGGCTTTAAAGAGAGCAGGCATGAGCGATGTTATTTTGTGCGGAGTGGATGCACAAAAAGAAGCCGTAAAATTAATCATTGACGGCGACAAGCCGCAATACGTGGCGACACTCGTCAACTGGTCGACCGACATCACCAGAATCGGTCTGAAGACCCTTATCGAGAACATCAGAACGAAAAACGTACCCAGCTACACATCGCCTGATGAACTTTCAGCCTATTCAAAACAAATCTCCGATCCAACCAAGTATATTAAAACAGGAACTTTCTTAATCAACAGCGAAAATGCCAAAGAAAATTACAACCCTAACGCTGTATTTTAGGGTATGCCTACCCGCACCCCGAACCAAAATGAGTATGGCTTACTTTATCGCATGACCCATTTGGGCAGGCACTTTTCAGGTATTCAAGCCGAAACTATGGCGGTTCGGGTGTGGACACTAAATTACAAATCAACGGATGGATCAGTTCGCACGTGAGGGGGATGGGAGCCGGATACAG
>JBAVYC010001364.1:0-2529 GCA_049698595.1 Desulfobacterales bacterium
GGTAACCAGGTGGCCCTCCCGTAGATAGGGTGCCATTTGAGAAAGGATTTTTTTTAGCAAATTATGCCAACCCTGGACAGAATCATTGCGGCCGGCCGGTGAGCGGCTTTCGATGACCTCGGCCACACGGGCACTGGGCGTATTTTTAGGTTGTTTCACAGCGATTGTCCCCTGGACGATTCTAAACAAGATATAACAGCTACGGTTAAATAGCCGAACCTCCACAATCTTAAAAATTACTGCAAATTGTGCCACCTAAATCTAATGAGTCAGCGGATACATGTCAAGGAAGGCATGCATGGTTTCTGCTTATTCTCGCTTTGTTGTGTCTCGTCTACCATGCATGGTGGATTGTACCCTACACACGTTTGTTCCCGGTTGAGGTGAAGTCTGCGGTTGGCGCGAATCGCAAACGGACAATCCGGATCATGACTGCCAACGTCCTGACCCCAAACCGAAATTCTAAAGCCCTAATTGAACTCGTACGCGAGAATATGCCGGATCTTATTGTATCGTTGGAATCTGACGGATGGTGGCAGGCAAGGTTGGATGCACTGGAATCAGACTATCCTTATACTATCAAGTGCCCACTTGATAATCTGTATGGGATGCACGTCTACTCCAAACTTCCGCTCGCAGACAGTCAAATAGATTACCTGGTGGAACCAGACATACCGTCGATGCACACATTGGTGAGCCTTCCGTCAGGGCACAAGATCCGCACCCATTTTCTGCATCCGGCGCCGCCAAGCCCGACGGAAAACGAAGAATCCTCAGAGCGCGATGCTGAACTGATCATTGTGGCCAAGAGTGTAGCCGAAGCTGACACTCCGGTTATCGTAACTGGAGATCTGAACGATGTCGCCTGGTCGGAGACCACCCGATTGTTCAGGAAGATTAGCGGATTGCTCGACCCCCGTGTAGGCCGTGGCATGTTCAATACCTTTCACGCCGACTTTTGGTTCATGCGTTGGCCGCTGGATCACTTGTTTCACAGCGACCATTTCACATTGTCGAAGATCTGCAGACTACCGGGCTTTGGTTCAGACCATTTTGCCCTTTTGACCGAGCTGGTGCTTGAAGATTGGCGCAACATCCATCAGAAGGGTCTCGATGCCGACGCCGAGGATCTATTCTGGGCTAAAGCCAAGGCGGATGACCAAGGAGTCAGTAAAAACGACGTTCCACAACCAGGGACGAGTTAACGTTGGGGTTAAATCTCAGCAGATGCTCTCTAAATTCGTAGGATCGGGTGAATGCTGTTTGACACTAAAAGACATACCGATCCCAAACTGCGCGAAAAGAAAGATTAATGTGATTTAGGTAGAACCCTCTTGAGAGCGGATATGCACGTCTCTCTGGGGAAACGGAATCTCGATGCCGGCTCTAGCAAACTCTTCGAATATCACAAAATAAAGATTGCTTCGAATCTTGCGTCGGGGCGTTCTGCGGACGTCAATCCAGACGAGCAATTCGAAATTGATAGAGTTATCGGCGTACTGCACAAAGCGAACCACCGGCCGATATGTTTTTTCCACAAGCGGTTCATTCTCCGCCGCCGCCAACAGGATCTTTTCAACTTGGCGCGGATCCGCCTTGTATGAAACACCGACCGGCAGTTCTATACGAATTAACGGCGAAGACAGCGTAAAGTTCACCATGGTATTGGAAATTATATTGGAATTGGGTACCAGATATTCGATATTGTCGCGGGTCTTGACCTTGGTGGCCCGCAGGTAGATGTCCGTTACTTGGCCCATCATGCCTTCGACCTCGACCCAGTCACCTTTGCGGATTTTTCCACCAAAGATAATTGTAAAGCCGCTGATCACATTGGCGGCCATATTCTGAAGTCCGAGGCCGACACCGATGCCGATGGCGCCGGCAAACACCAACAGGAATTGGAGGTTGATGCCCAGGATGTTCAGCGCAATTAAAAATCCGATCCCCAGAACGGAGTATTTGAATACGGTGTTGAGGGCATACCCGAGGCCGGGATCGATGCCGAAAGAAGGGTACACCTTGTAATCAAAGTAAGATTGGGCCAGACGCGAGACATAGAAAATGGTCATCAGAATCAGAATTGCCTTTACGATTAACCAGAAGGTGACAGCAGTGTCGCCGAGCTGAAAAATTGGGAAAGACATAATCCGCTGTAAGGGATTTAATAATCCGAGCATATTCAAAACGATAATCAGGGTCGCCACAACCGTGGCATATTTAAGAATTGACCGTAGTGCGCCGACAAACATCCGGGCGTCTTCATCGGTGCGATCAAGTCTGCGATACCAGTTGTCCAGATAGTGCTTCAGGGAATTAAACAGCAACATAATAAGAATAAAGGCAGCGCCGGTAAACCAGATTTTGATCAAGACCAGCCGGCCGAATGCCCGATATCCGAAGCACCATAACAGAGCTGCCAGAAAAGATACTAGTAGCAGGGGAAAGTAATACCTTTCCAGAAACTTTCGAAACCACACATAGCTTTGAATCGGCAGCTTTGGCAACAGCGACATGAAGGCTTTTTTG
>JBAVYC010001365.1:0-1819 GCA_049698595.1 Desulfobacterales bacterium
CCTATACGCTTCAAAAAAAACTTATTGAGGTGATTAAAAATCCTATATCTATCAAATATTAATCTTCTTATACCTCCTCCGTGTAAATGAATAATCATCCTGGAAATAATTTTAAAGCAAATAGTATAGGTAATAAGATCTTTTATATTACCCGAGATAGATTGGGAGATTGTAAGATAGATTACATCTGCATCTTTTTTTCTCTGCCATATTTCTGTAAGAATTTTTAATATTTGAACGATTCTATTTACCGAATATATTCCTTGTATGAATACATCTTTTTTGAAGTCAACTACCTCAACCCTATGATGCTTTACTAACGCGTCCAATAATACCTTTGCTGCTAAGGATTGTCCGGTAACCGGCGGAGGTAACGGAGAAATAAAAAGAATTTTCATATCAGTGCCAAATGGTCAATCGGTGTAAATCCAACTTTCATCAATTTCATAGCCAAGTTTAATCAACTCCTTACCGGCGACTTTATTGAAAACCTGGCCGGCTTCCTTTGAAAAATGATTTTTCCAGTCACCGGCAATACCTTTTCTCAAGAAGCTAAACTTATTTTCATCGCCAGGGTTTCTACCTGCCTGGTTTTTAAAAGAATATTTTTCTGAAATCTCTCTGAGTCGATCTTCATCAGGTTTGACATTGCAGACTTTATTTATCGCTTGGCCCATCACATTTATCGTATCTGTCAGTAGGTTCTCATAGGTTATAATAGGCACATCCTTATCTATCCAGCTATTGACAAAGTCACTCCAAGTAAACCTCGGATGTTTGTTATTGCGAAATTTATACTCAATGAATTTCGGCATATTTTTTTTAATGTCGCTATAATCATCAAAGTTTAGATCTCTCTTAGAGATTTCAACCAATCTGTCATTAAATCTCTCATGTTTAAATAAACTTTGGTAATAATACGAAACCATGATATCCCTACCATCACGTATCACAATAAATACATTTTTCAGCGTTGGAAAATAAAGATAATGTCCGTGTAAAATAGATGATTGAAATTTTGGAAATTGATTCCGGGGAAAAGGTAAATCAAAATAGTCTGAAAGCATCTGACAAACCCAGGTCCCGCCCGATTTGGGATATTCATTGACAATATAAAGGGGGAGATAACTTGATAAAGAGTAACACATACCAAGACGAACCGCACCCTCAAGCTTCGCCCTGAGCCATTTTTTCATAATGATTTCCTATTTGATTTTACCCAATAAACCGACTGTAACCCCTATGAATCAATTTTAAATGATGATAACCTCTCACAAAATAATCCGCTGTCACATAGTAATTTTGCCAAGGCACAGTATTCGCTTGATAGTGCCGCGTTCAGTTTCGCTCAATAAAAGCTTCCAACTCAAGAAAGCAAAGATAAGTAATATCCCATGCATAAACACTAGTTTTAATAACAAATTAGAAACCATCATAGCAAATATCAGTGCACCTAAGGCCATAACAACATTTACACCATTGCGACGGGTAAACGGTCTCGTTTCAGGCAACACATAACTTGCCACAATAAAAAAAATAATAGTATCTACCATTAAGTGTATCATCCAAACCGTCGCTGCCCCCTTTATACCGTGGGTCACCAAAGACCACCACAATATAACCAGATACAGTGGCAGTTCAATCAGAAACGTTTTAGCTAAAATATCTGGACGACCTGCACTTTGGATTAAAACAAATGGTACACGCGCCAAGCTATGAATAAATACCCCCACTGCCAGTCGTTGCAGGACGGGTTGACCGTTTCGTGCAAATTCTGCCCCTAACCAAATTTCGAGTCCTTCATAGGATAGTGTAATGA
>JBAVYC010001366.1:0-2181 GCA_049698595.1 Desulfobacterales bacterium
TATGAATATAATCAAAAAATCAGGTACTTAAAAGGTTGAGATACATAGCAGTAAAACGTAACAAATTCTGAAATTTCTATTAATATTAGTATGTTATACGCTGTGAGACTGCCTTATTTTTTAATAAATGTCAAGGTCATTTTTGACCCATTTAGTTGTTTTTGATGGCCGAGTTGGTGGCGTGGAAACGGAAGGAGCCCGTTAGGGCGATTAAAGTTCCTACCCCACCAACTCGGCGGCATCGTAATTTTTTAGTTTCTCTTCTTTTAGTTTATTCATACATGCGTGATCAACGACAATTAAAGTTCCCGTATTTTCTTTTTCCTAAGATGTCAATAATATTAAAAAACCCTTGCAAAATATATTTTCTTATATAATTTATGTTTATCCTTCCGGAGGATAGGGCAACGCTGGGGAGCGACCCGAGCGCCGGTAGGATGACCGAAGTATGAGGGCCGTGCTGAAAGGTGCGGCCTTTCTATTTTTACTGATCTCATACTTTGGTCTTTAATGCGCTAAACCCCGGGGGTTTGGGGGCTGGTCCCCAAATAAAATGATACAAATCCTTCTTTCTTGTTTTGTATGCTAGGTGAAACGGAGACTACCCAAAGGGCAACTGGGGTTTCACCTGGGTGGCGCTTAGCCAATCACCATCGACTTTACTTGTCTATGTATTGTCTGTGCAATGCTCTTGCTCGGCGGTGATCATGGCCGATGTCGGCTCTGAATATGTCGTAAACGTAAAGTGGATAGGTGTAATCTGCTTCTTTGATTAGGATACCTGCCTGCAAATCGGTTATCGACAAGATGCCATGGCTATCTTCGCAGTCGTCAAACCAAGTTGTGTTTTCATCCGTAAATTCGATATTAATTGTTTCCGGCCTGCCTTTTTGCGGGTTGTAAACGGTTTGTTCCATAATTTCTACTTTTTTTTGATTTGCCGGAAAAACGGCTTAGCCAAATGCCCTACATTCAACGATCTGTGTCCGGCCCATAGGTTAGCATTATCCAAAATCCACTCATATAGAGCCCTTTTGCGGGCCATCAGGTTTTTTGCTCTTATTTTTCTTGGCCACTTTCATACGGTAACCTTCAATGTTGAGCTCCAAAATCACACTGTGATTTACCAGTCGGTCAATGGCAGCAGCGATGACCATCGGGTTTTTAAAGATCTGCTTCCATTTAAAAAAAGGCAAATTACTGGCAATCATCACACTACCGCGTTCGTAGCGATTGGCCAGCAATGTAAAGAGCACTTGCATCTGCTGACGGCTCCACGCATGGTGGCCATATGAAGTTGCTTGAGATAGTCGAAAATTTGTTCATGGTGATTTGCATGATTTGATTTACCTCCTTTCTGTATTTGTCGTTACGCCAATTGTGTCGGATACCTGTGGGTGTTGAATTTTCTCATTTTCATATTGGCTCAATATCACCCGCATTGCTTTGAAGTAATCCTTTTTAACTTTTACATTTGACAATTTACAGTAGCGTTGAGTAGTCGTAATCCAATTGTGCCCCAATAGATCCTGGATGGTCTCCACCTCGGCCTCTGCGTTTAGTAGCTGGCTTGCCATGGTATGGCGTAGGCGGTGACAGCAAACTGTGATGCCGCTTTTTTTGGCATAATACTCAATGCGTTTTTGAATGCCGCGCACCGAGATCGGCTTTCCCTTATAAGTTCCTTTGTCTACTAAAAAGGCTTTTTTCATCCGGCTGTGCCGCCGCAGTTTCAGATAGGTATCCAACCCATCAGCTGCATCTTCACTCATGTAGACCACCCGATCTTTGCTGCCCTTACCGTTTAAAACCATGATCCTGCGCTGCTTAAGATCAATGGCGCCCAGGGTTAAATCAGCCACTTCCTCCACCCGCAAACCGCAACGCAGCATCAAACGGAACATGGCCCAGTCACGCTTGCTTTTGATCACATCAAAGAATGGATCAATTTGGTCTTCCCGCAAAGGCCGTGGCAGCGGCTTGGGGACCCGCAGGCGCTTGCCGGCTTTAACCGGGTTAGTCAAATTTACTTGCTCTTCGTACTTCAGATATGTGTAAAACACCCGGATGATGGCCAAATAGCAGTTGATGCTGGCCGGCTGCATGCGTTTATCATGAAGGTAGTCGATATAGGCATCTATCTTTTTATCGGTTATCTGCTCGATAGCAACATCAAGCCAG
>JBAVYC010001367.1:0-25566 GCA_049698595.1 Desulfobacterales bacterium
GCCCGCGATGCGGGTTCGAGCAGCGATTTCTGAACGGGAACGGACCCGCTCAGGTAGGATTAGGTTCATTTGAACCGCACCGTTTGTATATTAAGACTGAGCGCAGTGTGCCTGCGACTCACGCGAATGTCGGCCCATGAATCCTCAAGTTGTAGGCGAATCCTCGTATTGAGGTACCGACTGACCTGTTCGATATCTTAATAATTGAGGAATTTTTTAAGCTAAACGGGTGGTGCGTCAAGATGGGCGTATCCTGATCCTTTAATGGCGGCGCTAAAATCGAATCGACATGCAGGTTAATCCGCCGTCCATTTTACGCACTTCGCTGGTTTGCAGTTCAATGATTTTATATCCAAGAACTTCGAGTTTTTGGCGGGCGGTGGGATATCCAGCGGGGGTCAGAAGGTGTTCGTTCACCAGCAGCGTATTGGCGGCATAAGCTTCGACGTTGTCCAAAATAATTTTATCATATCCACGAAGTTCCGCATGCTCGGCAAAAGCCGGTGTGACGAGCAACGTGTTTTGACCGACATAATTGACGCTGGATTTAAAGTGCAGGCCGGCCCCCACCTCAACCGTGGCCCAGGTGTGGCCGAAGTTTTCCAGGATACCGCCAAGCTGTGCGGCGCCTTCCCGGTTCGTTCGTTCCGACAGACCGATAATGAAATGGTTGCCGACCTGGAGAACATCTCCACCGTCGACATTACCGGGTGCCAGAATGCGTTCAATTTGGTGAAACCCGGCCAGAACCGGGACCATGGATTCTTCTTCGCCTTTGCGGGTCGCAGCCCCTGGATTGGTGATGACGGCGACATCGGGTGTCACTACGGCCGTGTCTTCAACAAAATAAGCATCGGGGTATTCCGGCAGCGGGTCGAGAAGGGTAACCTCGAGGCCGCAGAACTTCAGGGCTTCAAGGTAGGTCTCATGCTGTTGGAGGAGCAACTCATATCGGGGCGGTTTGGCGCTGACGGTGGTCGTGAGGCCCTGGGCAAAATTTTTTGCGGGCTTTCTGGCAATGGCCTGGGTGAACATAAGTCCTAACCCTTTTCCTAGTACGAAACTTCTGAGGAATGGATTCGATTTTATTTTTTTAGACCCCGATGGAATGTGAAATCTTTTCTGTTCTTATTTCACCGGGGTCCAATTTTCTCTTAAAGATGAGAATCCATTCCTATTTTTGCCGTATTTTAATCTTCGCTTTTTTACGTTTCTTTTTCGATTAGACTGGCCGCTTTTCAGGTCAGCGGCGGCGCTTGTATCGGTCACGATAATTAATGAATCACCGGCCGGGGTGTCTGGTTTTAATAAGATATCTGCAATCCTAACAAAATGTCTCCATTTTAGAAAGAGGGGAGGGGGGATTAAAATAAAAAAAGACGGGAGGTGAAGAGGATAAATTTTGGATTTTAGAAATTGGATTTAAGGTATTCTGTCATTTTAATAAAAAATGATAGAGCAAAGCGATACAACAAATCTGCAATCTAAAATCCAAAATTTCCCCAAAAAGCTGATTTAACGAATAAAAATGGGATGAAAGCAAGGAGTTGGATTATGCGTGATTCTCATCAGCCTAGCATTGTCCCACGGCTATTTTCTCAGGAAAACAACTGTCTTTGGGCCAATTACGCAAAACTTGCAAAAGCTCTCTGACATAGGCACCTTCGCATTTGGCACGGCAGGGGTGCAGAACCTCACTATGCAGGCAATAGCCGGGACATTGATCGGATCCGGCCAGGCATTCCGAAAATACGGGGCCGTCATGGAGATCTTTAAAAAGGCCGGCAGGAATGCCAATGGTTGATTCACAGGTCAGATGGTTGAAGAGGAAATAGCCCAGCACTCGGTCACCGAAATTTACCTGATAGCCAACAAGATCGATGTTGCTGTCTTCCAGAAATTCATCCCGGGAAAACCAGGGCGTCTTGCAGGAGGTACATGTTTTAAATATTTTCATGGGTTCACCAGTTGAGTTCAAAATTATATTGATACGATATCCAGTGTCAAAAGATGCAATAATTATTCCAAATCCTATCTTTATGCTCTGGATTAATATGACAATGCCCGGATAGCCAACGGGACAGGAGGCTGAAGCAAAATGGTGGATACAATATTTTGGCATTCTGTGGAATCGCGGGGAGGGCAAGGGATTCGTCCCAATCGGTGAAGTGTCAAAAAAATGGCAAAACTATTCAGTGGGATGGATTCACATCCGGCCTTTTAAATAGCGCTGTCTCTTTTGTTCCGGAAACTTTTCGATGGCGTAGCGCAGCATGGTGCGCGGCATTTTTTTATAGTGTACTTTCAAAAAGCGTTCTTCTGTCTTGAGATGGCGCTTGCCGATTTCGCGCAGCATCCAGCCGATGGCTTTATGAATCAGGTCCTGCCGGTCAAACAGCAGTATTTTAGCAATCTTCAATGTTTCGGAGAACTCATGGTGTTTAACAAAGTGAAACGTCGACATGATCGCAATTCGTCGCTCCCACAGATTTGCGGATTCTGCCAGACGATACAGCACTGCCTTGCTTTTATCCATCAAGTAGGCCCCGACAATTTGAGCCGCCGATGAATCCACAAGGTCCCAATTGTTAATAAATTCGGTGTGTTTCAGATACAATTCAAAGATGGACGTTCTTGCGGCCTCATCGCCTTGGGAGAATGAATCAACCAGCAGAAGAAGTGCCAACAGCCGTTCTTCGTGGATATGGGATCGGAGCAGGATTAGAATTTGCGCAACTGATAAATCGGCGTATTCTTTGACCAGGGCTCTGAGCACCGGTACCCGAATACCGATGAATACATCGCCCTCGCCATATTCGCCCGGGCCGGTTTTAAAAAATCTCTGACTGATGGCGGCACGTTCCTTGTTGCCGAGCTTTTTCAGCCGTTTCTGAATATCCCGTGCGGTCATTTTTCCGATTCTTTGGCCATCGCACCGATAAACGCATCGGCCTCCTTAATCGAGGCTTCCATGTCCCTGATCAGCGCGTTTACCTCAGCCTCTACGGAAACCAGTTCGGTCTGCAGCGATGCGATTGCTCTGGCATTGAGATTATGCTTTAAAAATAATACCTGATCATGGAAGGCCACTAGCACCGGTTCCATTTTCTTTTCTGCGCGTTTCATGGCGCCGATCAGCTGTGCATACTGCCGTCTTGTCTGCTTCAACTTGCGGGCGCTGCTGCGTCGCAAACTATCGCTGGTGTACTGATCCAGTTCGCTTTGCCATTCCTCAAATAAGGCTTCGGATACATCTTCAACCGCTTCAATCCGATCCCGAACGGTTTCGGCTCTGGCACTGCTTTTATCGTATGCTGTTTTCAATTGCTCATACTTCTCTTCCAAGTCGCCGCCGTCCACCTGTAAAACACTGCTGAATTTTTCCAGGGCCGATTTAAACTCTTCTTTGGCATCCTGCTGGGCGTCTCTGGCCGATTCCACCCGACTGACCATTAAGTCTCTTTTGGGGTAGCCCAGCTTTTCCATGGTACCGTAATAGGCCGCTGAACATCCCGTCAGAAGTATGGACCCGGCAATAATCAAGATCAGGTTCAGCTGAATGTCTCGGGCATAACGGCAGAATCTGCTATATAAATGGATTTGAACCATATGATACCTCTTATTCCCATTCCTGAGACTTTTTTGTGCAACTTAATGATCATTTACGATACTATTTTCCTGGAATCGCGACCGTCACCGTTTTACCGCCATAGCCGTGCACCAGATCGTGAGCGCGAACGGTTACCCGGTCGATGTTTTCGGGAATTTTCACCCCGGAAAGACTGCGGGTGAAAAGTTGCTCATCGACATGGGGGTGGGCAAGGGTTCGGGTGCCCAGAAGCGTTCCATCGGGCGCCGTCACATCCCATTTGTCCGCATAGTGCTTCCAGTCCTCATCTGTGTGGCGCACCGTCACGTCAAAATTATAAGTATCACCGGATATGCGCCTAACGGTCACCTCAATGACATCTGCTTCCCCGGCATAGGCTGCCGTCGTCATAAGCAGCAGGCAGACAAAAAAGATGCAAATCAATTTCATGAGATATCCCCTCTCATAAGCGTTCACAGGTTCAGAGTTCACCGTTCAGGGTTACTTTTCTTTCGTTGATATTGCTCTTAGGCTGTCAGGTTATTCTCACACGTTTTCGCACCCGCCGTGACGTGGCGATAGCGCCGCAGGTCACAGATTTCTATTTTTACCACACCTAACACTTCATCAGAACAAGAAAATAAATGCAAAAATATGCGCTTTGAAATCCGTTTTCTTTAAACCCATCATTCCACAATTCCACTATTCCATCATTCCAATTGTGAGCGAAGCGAACAAAGTTTTTTACTTCGCCGGCAAAGTTTCTACAAACTTCCTGGTCTGATCCAGCCAGTTTTTTAACTCTTTGTCACTTTTAAATCCACCCTGCGCTACCATGACCCATCCCTTCATGGGCCTGCCGGTGATGTCAAATGGCCGAATATGCGGCAGTTTCAGGGCATCTTCTGCTTTGTCTTGGCCGAGTCGCAGAATCAGAAACTCTTTGTGCACCCCGCAGAACATGTTGCCGTTTAATAAATGGCAGATACCACCGAACATCTTTTTGTCTTGCGTGTTTTTCCAGCCGGATACAATTGCGTTTATGCGGGTTTCGATCTTTTCATTATAGGCCATATCCCCTCGCTGAAATCCTTCTGCCACTCGTATCTTTTCTTTGTGGCTTGGTGTCCTGGTGGCTGAACTAGTGCTCTTTGCTAAAAGAAAATATCAATTACACGACCGTCGGTGACCTGACATAGGCCAAAACCACCGCTGGAGAGCCCGATGATGGAATCTGCCAGATTAAAACGGCACTTCATGAAGTTGCCCCTGTTTCCGGAGAGGGTGGCTTCTGCATTGCCGTCAAATAATTGCACGTCTTCAAAAGCGCTCGGCTGACTAGCGGAGACGGCTGTATCGGATTGGTCACCCATCCATCCGATCCGGATTATTTTGCCTTCAAAGCGCTCCCCGCCCGGCAGCACGGTTTGCAGGCTGCTTTTCCCGAGTCTGGAGTCTGTGTAAGTGAGCTCTATTCTTTTCGCATCCTGTCTGACAACACCCTTCATGCTGCCGGCACACCCCAACTGGACAGTTAAAAAGACGGCTACCAAAATGAACGCACACCAATTTCTCATGATTTAACCCTTGATGGATTCGTAAAAAGTCATAATCCCGATTTTTGTTCATTGTAATACATTGAAATTGCAAGCCCTGAGCTTTTATTTTTGTGTTTTTTGCGCCTTTTTGCGGCCAATTCGATCTTTTCTTAAAGAAATTCCGACCACATTCGGAATCGGGCGCGAAAAAAGAGCATTCATATTTTCCTCAATTTCTATTTTATAGCTGCCGACAAACTCATACTCATGGGTGCCGATATTAATGTATAACTGTGCCTGGGGTCCGCCTTCAACATACATGGTTCGGTCGATGTTGAGAGGAAGTTTTTTAAGGATATTAATCAAATCATGGGTGCTGTAGAGTGAGCCGACATGAATAAACAACACGCGTCCGAGGCGATCGACGGCGATAGCGGCCGTGCTCCACTTTTGGGTCTGCGGGGTCCACACGTTTTCTCCTTTGCAGGAAATCATGCGAATGCTCTGGATCAGCGTTTTGTATTTTTTTTTCCAGGTATCGAAATCCTCGCACTGGCGGTCAATGATTTTTACCAGTGGTACCTCGAGGCTTTGCCTGTCAAAGGCCAGAATCGCCATATCTTTTGACAGCCTTGGATTGTTGATGTGGCTTTTGGTGCGCATCAGTGAAACGCTGGCCTTTAAATCAGCCTGATACATGGATGCGTTAATGGCGGCCACCAACCCGTTTTGGCGACACCATTCTTTTGTAGACAGCGGCCGTCCCTTGTCAGAAGCCGAGGCGTTGAGCAATATCAGTTTATAGCGTTCCGGTTCGATTCTCAGGACCCGAATTATCGAATCACCCGTTTCAGAGGGCTGCAGCGAGTGGAAAAAACCCAGTTCCAATCCATCAGCAAGTTTTTGCCAATCGGTATCCGGGTTGGAACCGGTCGCCCGGGTCTGCTGATCCGCTCCGGCTGAGACCACAACCATAAGGATGCAAAAAAAGACTGTTGTTATAATGCGCTTCATTTTGGTTGTGATCAAATTTTTGCGGATAAATTTGATAGATCGGCAAGCACTTTCGATTCGATCCCGAAGAAATTTCCAAGATTCTCGATTTGACCGGGGGTGGGTATTCGAACACCCCATTCCAGTTCATTCAATCTGGACTGCGGGATATGGACCTGCTCGCAAACTTCTTTGGCTGTTAACCCGCGTGCGGTCCTTAAGCTGATTAATTTGTCTCCGAATTCCTTCATTCTTGAATCTCCTTCCAGGTCCGCTGATATGTTTTTTGCGACTTCCGGTGACCGATCATATCAAGGAAAAGATAAAGACTTTTGAGCTTTCAATTACCTATATTTATAGAACAATTGGCTAATGATTGTAAAGCATCAAAAAATATAATAATTAAATCTTTGCGTCTCTGCGGTGAACTATTACGAAAGGAGATATTTGATGACCGCTGAAAACAAAATAAAAAATCAGGACAATTCTAAAAAAACAATGCCCGCAGATGATCTGAATGCGAAAATCGGCGTGCTGACCCGGCGTGAGGTCGAAGCCCGCATTCTTACACCGGTAATCGACGCCTTGGGTGAATCCTTCGGGCGTGATGAGGTGCTGTCGGTGGTGCAAAGCACCATTGTCAAAATCGCCCGGGAGCAGGGCGCAGATCTCAGCAATCTGATGGGGAACAACTCCCTGCACCATTTTTTCGAGACGCTGCAATTCTGGACCCGGGACGATGCGCTGAAAATCGAGGTGATTGAAGCGTCCGAGGATGTGTTGTCTTTCAATGTGACCCGCTGCCGCTATGCCGAGCTCTATGACAGCCTGGGAATCCGCGATATTGGAACCATATTTTCCTGTGCGCGTGATTTTGCTCTGATCGAAGGATTTAATCCGGATGTCACTCTAACACGGACTCAGACCATCATGGAGGGGGCACCTTTTTGCGACTTTTGCTATCGGCTGAATCATTAGCATTTCGGAATTTATACAACTTATTGGAATTATAACTTTTTTCGTGGCCATTTTCTTTTGTAAGCTATATGGAATGATGGAATAGTGGAATATTGGAAGACTGGGTATGAGAAGCAGAAAAAGGTCTGTTCTAAAAAGATGCTGTATCTACATTTTATGATGATGCCCGTCAGACATCATTTTTCTACTTTCGCCCCAGAAAATACGGCACTCTTACGAGAACATCAATGCAAAGATATACGCTTTTGGTTCCGTTTTCTTTAAACCCATCATTCCACAATTCCATTGTTCTCTCCGAGCCGTAGGCTCTACGAGCCGGAGGCCAGCATTCCAGTTCTTTCGATATTATGGGGTCAGCAGAATATCGCGGGTCAGCTCCATCTGGCCGTGGTGCTGCGCTAATTCCGTGTAGCAATGCAGCAGAACGTCACCCTGGGTGTGAAATTGTGTATACCCATGCAGGTCCATGGGATGGCCAAGAGGCTGGTCGCCCTGCACATGGGCAATGTCTTCCCGAATCTGCGTTTGCAGTGCCTTGACGGCTTGGCGTATCTCGGCCACCGTGCCCTGAGCACGAAATTCACTGTCACGATCCCGCGTGCTGGGCCGTCCGCACAGGACGCTGCCAATCCAATAAGTCGTCATGCCGACACAGTGCGTCAGAATGGCGTATGGCGAATTGGTGGCGGGTAAATCAGGGCGCAGGTTGACACGCTCATCGCCCAATACCTCGGCGATAGCCACCATGCCGTCCAGCGCTTCATCGATGAAGGGCAGAAATGCCCGGGGTGCAATTGTCATGTGAGATCTCCTTTCGTAAGCGTTTTCAGGTTCAGTGCGAATGGTTGCCTCTGGTTTTATCTCCGCATCGAATTCTTGCGCAATGCGGTAGGAGTGCTCACTTATATTTGTGGCAACTGACCAGATGCTGAGTGCCGGATTTTTCATACTGGCGCTGCCCGGGTTTTTGAGTTCTGCATTCGGGCATGGCCTGAGGGCAGCGGGTATGAAATCGGCAACCGGCCGGCGGGTTTTCAGGATTGGGGATGTCGCCTTGCAGGACAATTCGGGGGCTGCCGCGTCGTTTTGGGTCCGGTCTTGGAATTGCTGATAGAAGTGCTTGGGTGTATGGATGTTTTGGTGTGGCGAAAAGGGTTTCGCCATCCGTCATTTCGACAATTTCACCAAGATACATCACCGCAATGGTATCGCAGATATGCTCAACCACCGCCAGGTCGTGAGATATAAAGATATAGGACAGACCCAGTTGTTTGCGTAAATCCACCAACAGGTTTAAAACCTGGGACTGAATGGAAACATCCAAAGCCGATACCGGTTCATCGGCAATAACAAGTTTGGGTTCGAGTGCAATGGCGCGCGCGATCCCGATCCGCTGCCGTTGCCCCCCTGAAAATTCATGCGGGTATCGTCTGGCAGCGTCCGGATCCAATCCAACCATATCGAGCAGCTCGCCCACCCTTTGGCGTCGTTTTATTTTGCTGCCCATTCGATGGACGACCAGCGGTTCGGCAATAATGTTTCCTATCTTCTGGCGGGTATCCAGAGAGGCATAGGAATCCTGGAATATGATTTGCATTTCTTTGCGTTTGGCCCGCAGGCTTGCGGGACTGAGTTTGCCAAGATCGATGCCTTCCAGATAGATTTTTCCGGACGAGGGCTCTATTAGCCGCAGGAGCACCCGGGCCAGGGTGGATTTACCGCAGCCGGATTCACCGACAATCCCCAGGGTTTCACCGTTCTTCAGGGTAAAACTGACGTCTTCAACGGCATGTACCGTTCCCCGACCGCCTTTCAAAGGAAAATGTTTGGTGACATGTTGAACCGTCATCAGATCAGTTTTCATAGGGATTCCAGCAGGCTAAACGTGTTTCAGTTCCCAGGCCGTCAAGTCGGGGCTCCGTTTGCCGGCATACATCTGTAACCCGGCCACAGCGATCCGCAAAGTAGCATCCGGCTTGACGCTGACCGATACCGGGGACCATGCCCGGAATCGTCGGAAGATAGGTCCGCTTATTCCCGATCTGGGGAATAGAAGTCATTAAGCCATGGGTATAGGGGTGCCGTGGGTGGCTGAAAATTTGCTCCACCGGCGCTTTTTCCACAATTTTGCCGGCATACATGACCACAACGTGATCACAAAATTCGGCCACAACGCCCAGGTCGTGGGTGATCATCAGAATTGACATGTCGAGATCTTTTTGCAGTTTGACCAGCAAATCCAGGATCTGGGCTTGAATGGTGACATCGAGTGCCGTGGTCGGTTCATCGGCAATCAAAAGACCGGGCCGGCACGCAATGGCCATGGCGATCATTACGCGCTGCCTGAGACCGCCGGAAAGCTGGTGAGGATATTGATCGAGCCTGGAAGCCGGTGAACCAATACCGACCATTTCCAATAATTCGATGCAGCGCGCGCGGGTCCGGTTTCGGCCAAGCCCCCGGTGGATGCGTAAAACTTCCCCGATTTGAAAACCGATGGAAAAGGTTGGATTGAGGCTCGTCATCGGTTCCTGGAATATCATTCCGATTCGATTGCCGCGAATGGATCTCATCTCGGCATCATTCAGTTCGAGCATATCATCGCCGTTGAAAAATATGCGGCCGGACTCAACCCGGCTGGGCGGCGACGGTAAAAGCCGGATAATCGACATGGCGGTAACACTTTTGCCGCAGCCCGATTCACCGACAAGCCCCAATGTCCGTCCGTGTTCCACGGAAAAGGAAACATCTTCAATGACTTTTGCCGGACCCATCTCCGTAGCAAAACTAACCGAGAGATCGCGGACTTTGAGGATCCGTTTTCTTGTCGACACAGCCGAAACGCTCCTGTTTTTTTACAAATACCATGATTAAGAGGTTCAGGGTTCAACGTTCCGGGTTGAAAAAACCCCAATCAGCTGATATTGAAGGAATTTAACCTTCATCGTTTTTATAAAGCCGTTATACCCAATGGGGTATGGCGGGTATTCCGGATCTTGATCCGCAGGGGTGAGCCGTCGCCATCGGTTTTAGCCTTTGAACGTTGAACCCTGAACCTGGAACCGATCAGTTTAGGTAAAACAGATCAGCTGAAAACAGCTTTCGGAAAATAGAACGAAACGATCCAATCGGGCGCATCGACGATTTCGCTGATCTTCAGGCTTGCGCACACGCTGCACAACATATAAGCCTCTGCGCGGGACAAGCCGTGTGCTGCCGAAACCAGATCAACCATGTCACTGACCGCAACTTTGGCGGATGCCATTAAATCAGGTCCTATTCCCATGGTGACTTCGTATCCCTGCTCGTCGAAATGTCGCGATATGGGTCCGGAAGTTGTAAATCTGGGAAAATTAAGTTTCATGCCTTTTTCAACTTCCAACCTGACGGTTACTTTCATGGGGCTTTCGATCGCCGTTCCGCAGACCTCGCCATCGCCCTGGGCCGCATGCGCATCACCTATGGAAAATAAGGCTCCCGGTACCTCGACCGGCAAGTAGAGCACCGTTCCTTCGCTAAGATCGCGGGTATCCATATTCCCGCCTACCCGACGGGGGGGGAGGATCTCGTGCTCGCCTTCCGCTGCTGGTGCGACACCGATGGTACCCGGAAAGGGTTTCAGTGGCACCTTGGCTCCTTTAAGATACGGTGCCGGTGCAAGGGATACCGGATCATATTCCCAGATATACAGGGCCGGCTCTTCAAACTGATCGGCCAGCAGGCCAAATTCCGGGATCACTGCTGTCCATCCCCAGCCGGATGGTTTAAACGACAAAAGCGTCACTTTTAGTGCATCACCCGGTTCGGCGCCCGCGATGTAAACCGGTCCGGTAACCGGATTCACCCTTCCCATATCAATGTTGTTGACATCTTCCGCAGTGGAGTCAACCGTGATTTGGCCTCCGCCCGCGTCCACCGCTTCAATTTCCACAACGCTGCCCGGGTCGACTTTTAAGGCCGGTTCGATCGAACGATCCCACCTGTAATGGCATTTGTTTCCGTGAATCGTATAGTCAGGCTTTATTTGCATGATAGCGTCCTCTCTTATCTTAATATTAGTTCTGCTTTGTCATCGCTTCAGCCCCTTGAACAGACTGATATGGCAGAAAAAACGAATGCCTAAAATGACTAAAATTATAGAAACGCTACGCTCCATCTGTTTTTATATAATTGTCATAATATCAATAATTTAGATCATTTTAGTTCATTTTAAATTTTAGCTTATTTTCTTATCGGCCTCAGATCTTAAAAACACCTACTGAGGTATTAAACAATACCCCGTCCTCAATGCTTGAATATTTTACTGTGCATCTTTGGCAAAGACATATTCGTAGTGCACCGGAATGTGAACGGGGTCGACGAAAATTTCATCCGGGCCACCGAGACGGGCCGCACGCATGGTAAAGCGCTGTTCATTGAAAACAGGCGCCCAGGGTCCATCTTCCATCAGTTTGATGAAGATCGAACGCCACAGTTCCTCACGTTCCCCCGCTTTTGCCGGATCACTCATGGCATCGGCTTTAGCTGCCAGGCCGTCAAGATCCTTATTGCAGTACCAGGCCCAGTTCCATCCGCCTTTCACAGCGCCGCCACAGCCCAGGATCGGGCCATAAAAGTTGGAGGGATCCGGGAAGTCGGCAATCCAGGCCATGCCGCCCGACCAGATCATCGGTGCCTGATCCTCCTCGCCGCCCGCTGCAATCACTGTTGATTGGGCCAGGGTTTTAATTTCGGCCTTGATGCCGATTTCAGCGAGATCTCGCTGGATTGCCTGGGCAATGCGCGGATTGGGGTCCGTGTTGTTGGCATATAGTTCCGTGGTGACGCCATCGGCATAACCGGCTTCGGCCATCAGTGCCTTGGCCTTGGCGGCATCAAAAGGATAGCCTTTATAATTTTTGTCATAACCGGGCATTGCCGGCGGCAATGGCTGGTTGGCAGGCACGGCGCGATTGTTGATAATTTTGCATATGCGTTGTTTGTTGATGGCCATGTTGACGGCCTGGCGGACTTTGGCGTTGTCAAAAGGTTTCATGCGAACGTTCATCGAAACGTAACCGGTGTGCAGCTGGCCGCCTTCGATAATCAAATCGGCATTTTTAGGATCGTTTTTTACCTGAAGGAATCGGGCCGGCGGAATGCCGTCGCCCAGGATGTCGACTTCGCCTCTTTGCAGTCGCAGTAAGGCGACGGTGGGTTCCTGCCCCACTTCAAAAACAATTCGGTCGAGACGGGGCAGAGCCGCTTTGTAGTAGTCGGGATTACGCTCATAGACGACGTTTTGGCCCAGTTTCCATTCTTTCATTACAAAAGCACCGGTTCCGACCGGATGTTTGCCGAAATCCTGGCCGTACTTTTCAACTTCTTCCTTGGGTACGGCAAATGCAAAATTGATCGCCATTACATGCAGGAAAGTAGCGTCGGGTTGGGACAATTCGATTCGCAGCGTATAGGGATCGACGACCGTCATGCCGCTTAATTCAGTGGTCTTGCCCGCCACCATGTCGTCAAACCCCTTAATGGTCCAAAAAAATCCTTGTCCCGGGCTTTGAGTCTTGGGATTTACGGCTCTTTCGATGGAGTATTTCATGTCTTCGGCCGTAAGCTTGCGGCCATTGTGGAATTTTACATCTTTGCGCAGTTTAAATGTATAAATTTTCCCGTCAGGGGAAATCGTAAAACTTTCCGCCAGGTCAGGTTCGAGGTTGTAGGTGCCGGCCTCGTAATCCATCAGGCCGTTAAATAGCGCCTTGATCATTGACCAGTTTTGCCAGTCGTAACCAATCGCCGGATCCAGGGTGCTGATGTCATCCTTATACGTGACCGTCATTGCCCCGCCCTGTTTGATCTGCGCGGCCGTTGCTGCCGCCATTGTTCCCAGAGCCACTGATAAACAAACGACTAGCGTGATCATTATTACCTTTTTCATTTTCCTCTTCCTCCTTTTTTGGTGTTAGTATTACTTATTTCCGCGACCCTTACCGCAAGTACACCCGTGGATCGATGAACGGCATGACCAGGTCGGCCAGCAAATTTCCAAGTACAATGCCGACGGCCGCCACCAGCGTGACACCCATGATGATCGGAATGTCCACCATCTGGATAGCCTGCCACGCCATTTGTCCGATGCCGGGCCAACCATAGACTGATTCCACCACCACAGCTCCCGCCATAAAGATACCGATATCCAGCCCGATCATGGCGATGACCGGGAGGATGGCATTTCGCAGGGCGTGCACCAATACTACCGCCCGTTCGGTGAGCCCTTTCGAGCGTGCCGTACGGATGAAGTCCTGGCGCAGTACATCCACCATGCTCGAACGCATCATGCGGGAGTACCAGCCACCACCGGAAATCCCCAATGTCAACGCCGGCAGAATCAAATGCCAAAGCGTTCCATACCCGCCGAGGGGAAAAATCGGCAGCATGTAAGCAAATAAATACAACAGCAGAAGACCGAGAACAAATTGGGGGACCGATACCCCCGCAAAAGATATCGCCATGATCCAATTGTCCGCTGATTTCCCCCGTCGGGTTGCTGCAAAGATGCCGGCCGGCAGACCGATGAGGAGTTCGAAAAATATGGTCCCGACCATGAGCAGGAGCGTTGCCGGGAGCCTGCTCAATATCAGTTCGCTAACCTGGGTTTTCTGGCGGTAGGATCGACCCAGATCTCCCTGCACCAGACGGCTGATGTATTTGAAATATTGTACGGGCAACGGTTTGTCGAGTCCGAGTTCCTTGCGGATCGATTCCACCGTGGCTTTTGTGGCGCTTCTGCCCGCGATCATTCTCACGGGGTCGGCCGGCATGAGAAATGACAGACAGAATGTTATCAGGGTCACACCGAATAAAATGAGGATAGATTGGCTAAACCTTTTAGCAAGGAATAAAAACATCAATCTCGTCCCCTTTGCGTGGGATCCAGCACATCTCGCAAAGCGTCGCCCACCAGATTAAATGATAGCGAGAGAAGCATGATGGCCGCTCCCGGGAAAAAAACGAGCCAAGGCGCATCCAGGAAATAGGACTGGCTCTCGTAGATAATTCCGCCCCATGAGGGCGTTGGCGGTCTCACGCCGACACCCAGAAATGACAGAGTGGCTTCGAGCAACACCGTCGTGGCGATACCCAGGGTGCCCCAAACGAGCAGGGTCGGCCAGAGATGGGGTACAATGTGAATAAACAGAATCCTGGGCCAGGCGGCACCCACGGCACGGACGGCTTCGATGTATTCCTGGGCGCTGAGCGCCATGGTCTGACTGTAGATTACGCGTGCGATCTGGACCCAGTTCACCAGTGCAATCACCAGGGCAACGATCCAGAGGCTGGGTTTAAAGATAGCTGCCAGAGCGATGGCCAGTAAAAGCGCCGGGAAGGCCATCATGAGATCCGTGAATCGCATGATCACCGTGCCGATAAATCCCCTGGCATAGCCTGCCAGGATGCCTAAAAAGGCGCCGATCAATATTGCCGCCCCGTTAGCGGCAATGCCGATGATCAAGGAGGTTCGGGCACCAAAAAGAAGCCTCGAGAAAAGACTGCGGCCCAACAGGTCGGTGCCGAGCCAGAATGTTTTATTGGGGGCCAGAGGCGCCCCTTCGAGGGTTAACCCGTCAAAAAACTGTTTGTCAGGCGGGTTGGGGGCAATAAAAGGAGCAAAGATCGCGGCTGCACAAAACACCATGATCATCAGCAGACCGAAAATTGCCAGTTTGTTTTTAACCAATTGTTTGAGCGCGTAGGGCATTTAACACATATTCGACCAGGCTAAAGGCTTTGTTTAATAGTTGATTGGTTGAGTGGGGAAATTATGGTCATTTATTCAATCTGCCACGACCATTGCACCGGCGAGGGTCAAAGTCTTTGGCAGCTAGGGGATATGTCCGCAATTCCCCTCGTTTAACCACTCGACGGTAATGACATGCCAGTTGCATGGCAGAGAACATATAGTGAAATGGCGGTTGGCTGTCAAGGAGGAATGATTAAAAAATCCTGGCTGGGTGCTGTCAAATCTGAGAGAAAAATTATGGGCGATATTAAATGAAGGAAAATCAGGAGACAATGAGCTCTATGGTCTTGCCGTTTTTTAGATTCACCAGGCCCTCTTCACAGATTCTCAGGTAGGGAATCGCAGCACCGGTCAGGGTGATCAATGTCAGCAAAGGATCGGGGAAGGGCACGCCCAGGACCGACACGGCGTTCTTAATTTCCTGCAATCGTTGGACAATAGTTTCAATCGGCAAATCCGACATGATACCGAATATCGGCAGCGGCAGCTCGGCTGCGATCTTGCCGTTTTCACAAACCACCGCGCCGCCCTGAAGCGTGCGGATACGATTGACCGCCACAGCGATGTCGGCGTCATTGGTACCGGCAACGATAATATCCGATGTGTCCCAGGCCGCGCTGCAGGCCATGGCGCCCGATTTCAAACCAAATCCCTTGACCAAGCCGACATAAATTTTGCCGGGGTTGTGGGTCCGGTCGATGGCGGCCACCTTGATGACATCCTGAGCGACATCCGGATTGATCTGCCCATCGGTCACGGGCCACTGGATTGCCAATTCTGCAGTGACAAGGTCGGTTACCATGTTGATGATTCTGACATTGACATGCGAGGCAGCGGTTTCGGCACTGATAATGAAATCCGACGCTTCCATATCCCGCGGCAATTTCACACTGTTTCTGCTCTGTTTTGAAAAGGTATGGGGTCGGGGGGCGGTCAGAAGTGTGCCTTTTTGGGCGATGACCTTGCCGCTGCTGATAACCATCTGCGCTTCGATGGTTTGAACATCAGGGATCATGACCAGGTCGGCATAGCGGCCGGGGGCGATGCCGCCGATCAGGCCATCCAGCGAAAAGTGTTCGGCGACATTCAAGGTGGCCATTTGAATGGCCGCCACGGGATCAAAACCATATTCAATGGCCTTTTGGAGCACAAACTCCATATAGCCTTTTTCGATGAGGTCCCGGGGTTCGACACCATCGGTCGACAGAATCAGACGGCGCAGATCGATGCCGGTGTCCTTGATTTTGGCAATCTCCGCCAAATCCCGTCGAATGCTGCCCTCGCGGACCATAATATGCAGTCCCATCCGCAATCGTTCCAGAACCTGGGCGGCATTGATCGGCTCGTGACAGGAGGATATTCCGCCGGCAACATAAGCCGCAAGTTTTTTGTCACCGGCGCCGGCCGAATGTCCTTCCAGGGTTTTGCCGGCAGCAAGGGCCTGTTCAAAACGCGGCAATATTTGGGCAGGTTCCTGCAGTATCACCTGCCAGTAGCTCTCGCCCAGACCGAGAATATCATCCCGGGCGAGGAGTTTCGCCAGGATCTCGAGTGACATCTCACGGGCGGTTCGGCTGATGGACACCATGGCCGGGGCCGTTGCCAGGAATTTAATCGGCTGGTCTCGCAAGGATTCCAGAAAGTCGATGACCCCATCGTAACCACAGACAAAGTAAGGCTCTAGGGTTTCGGTAACCACCGTGGTCGTACCTCCGCAGATGGCGTATTTTAAAAATTCGGCCGGCGTGAACAGCCAGGCGATATGGGTGTGCCCGTCAATCAAACCCGGGATGATGGTTTGGCCCTTGGCATCGATGACTTCGGTCTGCGGACCGATGCTGTCCCCGGCCTTTTGGCCCACGTAGGCAATCCATTTACCTTTAACGGCGATGCCCAGGTCCGGCAGGATTTCACCGGTAAAGACATTGACCACCTTCGCGTTCACAACGGTGAGGTCCGCTTTTTCCTCACCTAAAGCCACTTTCATTAACTGGTGTGTCTCGGCCACGGATTTGGGTTTTAGAATGCCGGTTTTCGTCATTTTGATGTCACCTCCGCCAGAGTATAAATGGCTAAGATTAATGAATTCAGTCTATTTTTATTCAATTATCACCGCCCGCTTCGCTCGAGACGCCGAGGGCGCAGAGGTTATAAAATTAAATCTCTACGTTCTGCGCGCTTCTACGAGTTTGAACTATAAACTATATACATTCAACTATCAACGCACTCAACTAAATCAACCTATTCAACCCAATCAACACACAAACACCTCCACCGGTACCTTGCTAAGGAGACGCGCACCGGTTTCGGTGACCAGAAAAACGCTCTCAATGCCGGCACAAAACTCGTTTTTATACACAAATTTGGGTTCCAGAGCAAAAACCATCCCGGGTTCGAGACGATCCTTTCTGTTTCTGGCGATGATATGGGGTTCCACAATTTCAAGCCCGATGCCGTGCCCGATAAAGGAGACTTTGTGCCCCGGTATGCCCAGGTAGGATTCTGCATAACCAAGCGTTGCGGCCAGCCGCACCGAGTGGTCGAAAAGTTCGCCGAGGGTTATGCCCGGTCTGGCTTTTTCGATAATCGTATTGTGAATTTCGATGGCCACCCGGCAGGTTCGCATGGCTTTGTCGGGCATTGAACCGATGGCAAACATGCGCGTTTCATCCATGTGATATCCATTTAATACGGACCCTAAATCCACCATGATCGGTTCGTCGGCACACAGTTTTTTGTTGCCGGCGCCTACCGGAAATGCTGCCGATGTGCCTTCGCCGCTGGCGGGTGAATCCAGCAATCCCGTCAGGCCGCCGCTTTTGCCACTGAGTACGTGCCAGGGGTAGCCTTCTGTCTGGTAATGTCTTACCCGGATGCCGGCGCCGTGACCCAGCCGTCGGGCATAGGTTTCGAACATGCCGGCAAATTCCATCTCGCTGAGTCCCGGGCGAATCGCGGTGCGCATATATTCAAAGGTCTTGGCAGTCATTGCCGCCGTGTTTTCCAATTGCGCAATTTCCCAGTCGGATTTGATCCTTCTGACTTTCAAGACATGAGGCGATCCGTCCACACATTTTTTTACTTTAAATAGACTTTGATAGAAATTGAAATCGTTGACCGGCAAAACGTCCAGTTCGAACCCCAGCACTTGCGGCGGGCGGCCACATCGGTCGGCAATCAGTTCCGGGATTTCTTTAATCGATTCTATTTTGACGATATCGGCAACGGACGACTCTATTGCGGCTCTGGGAAAATACTGTTTGATGAACAACATCGGTTGGCCTTGCGCGGGGATATATATATAGCCGTTTTGGGCGGTTCCGGAAAAATAAAATAAATCCACCCGCTGCACGATGAAAAGCCCATCGATGTCGTTTTGTCGAATTGCGTGCTGGACCTTCAGGATGCGGGATTCAATTTCGGCTGCCGGTACTTTGTAAGGATTCGTTAGTTCCATTTTTGCAAATGATAGGGTCTAAGGTTATTTAATGGGACACGGATAAAGACGGATTTGACAGCTAAAAGAAATCTCTTACCATTATCGAAAAGAATTTGAAAACCAAAAAAATACCGGAATCTCAAAGGTTGACATAATAGTTGGTAAAGATATATAAATATACGTATAAAAACCTACATATTCGATTCAACATAAAAAGGACTCTTTATGAAAAATGTACAGATCAGTTTTGATGAGAATTTACTGAAGACCGTAGACCGTATTGCAGCATCCTACCAGCTCTCCCGTTCTGCCATGGTGAGGGAAGCCCTTGAGAACTGGATACGACAACGGGAAATACAGGAGTTTGAAGAAGCATGGATTCGCAAACTCAAAGAGAACCCGGATGATATCACAGATTCGGAAACATGGCTGCAAGCCGAACATTGGGGGGATCAATGAATCGCGGCGATATATGGATGATTAATCTTGGTGGCAAGGCCGGTACCAGACCGGTTGTTGTTTTAACAAGACAAAATGTATTAGAATACCTAAACAAAGTCATTGTTGCTGAAATAACCACCAAGGGTAAAGGGTATCCCACCGAAGTGTTCATTGATCAAAAAGCCAATTTGCCCAAGTCATCTTTTGTCCAGGCGGATAATATCCATACCGTCCCCAAAAAGAGGCTCGAAAAATTTATCGGGACTTTGGATTCCGACACGATGCTTGAAATTTCAAGAAGGGTGGTTTTGGCCCTGGAACTGGAAAACTGTATGGTTGAGATTTGATCATACCCGGAGGAAAAAGAGGGACGTCCGTTCTATCTGGATATTTGAACTCGAAATAGCCAATTAGGATGTCCCCTATTTCCAAATTCATCAGATGCTAGGAACCTACCGATTTGATCAGTGATATCTTAAGAATGAATGAGCAAAACCATAGAAATGAACATACTTGCAACCAAAGCAATTGTAATTCGGGGATAAGGTTTTATCAGATATTGGGAAACTATGCATCCGCAACAGATGGAGAGTTGGCAAATCTATCGCGACACGAATTATTCAATTGGATTCAGTCGCACAGAGACATTTTTGTTCTCACAGGGATAGAACGAGCCTCAACCCGCCATCGATATGTCTCATGAAGCTCCGCCCACCAAATTTCTTCTCGCTGGCTCGCCATGCTTCCTTTGGCCTAGATCTGATCTAATACCTTAAAAATAAATATAATTACAATAAGTTGTAGAAATCGCAAGATGCTAAATTACGACTGCCCTTGACTTATGCCTGATAGCACGTTAATTGAACCGGAACTTTTTTGAATGCGGAAGTCGGAAGTCGGAAAATGGAATTTGGAAGTTGGAAGTTGGAGGTCGGAATCTGCGGGCAATCAAAATTGAAAATTGGTCTGAAAAGTCGATTGAACGGAATAAAAGTGGGATGAAAGTTAAGAGCCATATTATGCGTGATTTTATTCACCCCGCACTTAACTTGTCAACTACTCAACCAATCAACCACAGGTAACGATATCTGTGGTAAAGGCAACTATATATGCAACACCTGAAAAACCGATGGAAAAGTGAGGGCGGATACCGCGAGGTTCTTGTCGTTGCTATTCCGTTGATTCTGAGCACCGCAACCTGGTCGGTACAGCACTTTGTGGACCGCATGTTTCTGACATGGTACTCGCCGGAGGCCATTGCGGCGGCTATGCCGGCTGGCATGCTGAACTTTTCGATGGTCAGTATCTTTATGGGCACGGCCGGGTACGTGACCACATTTGTGGCTCAGTATTATGGTGCCCGTCAGTTTCACCGGATCGGCCCCGCGCTCTGGCAAGGCGTTTATGTGTCACTACTGGGAGGGCTTGCCATAGTCTGCGCCATACCTTTTGCCGAACCTGTGTTCAGACTGGTTGGACACAGTCCGCTGGTTCAACAAAACGAGGTCGAGTACTTTCGAATCCTGTGTCTGGGCGGCGGTGCCTATGCCGCATCCTATGCCCTGTCCGGATTCTTCAGCGGCAGGGGCAAGACCTGGCCCGTGCTGTGGGTCAATGTGGCGACCACTGTTGTGAATCTGGTCCTGGACTACGCCCTTATTTTTGGTCACTGGGGCTTTCCCGAGTTGGGCATCAGAGGGGCGGGCATCGCCACGGTTGCGGCCGGTGTGTTTTCTTTGCTGATGTTTTTGGTCCTGCTGAGCAGCGGGTCTAATAACGACACCTTTCATACCATCAAAGGGTGGCGGCTGGAAAAAGACCTGTTTGTTCGGTTGTTACGCTATGGCTTTCCCTCAGGGGTGCAGTTTTTTCTGGAGATGGCCGGTTTTACGGCCTTTGTTCTGTTGGTTGGTCGCTTGGGAATCGCGAGCCTGGCAGCGACGAATATCGCATTTAACATCAATACCCTGGCCTTCATGCCCATGATCGGTTGCGGCATTGCCGTATCCGTGCTCGTCGGACAGTATCTGGGGGGGGATAAACCCGACCGGGCCCAGTCGGTTGTCTATTCCGGGTTTCACCTGACCCTGGTCTACATGATCAGCATTGCAGCCGCCTATGTCCTGGTACCCGATGTGTTTGTGGCACCATTTGCCCTGCGGGCCGACCCTGGGGAGTTTTCCGAGATCTATGGGTACAGCATTATTCTGTTGCGCTTCGTAGCAGTATACTCGGTATTTGATACCATGAACATCATTTTCTGCTCCGCCATCAAAGGGGCCGGGGATACCCGCTATGTGATGCTGGTAACCGTGATTTTATCGGTGTTCGTGTTTGTTTTGCCGGTCTATCTGGTCGTTGTCGTTTTTGAATTCGGTTTGATGATTGCCTGGGTATTTGCCACGGCGTATATCACCTTGCTCGGCTTCATCTTTTATGTTCGATTTCTCGGCGGAAAATGGAAAACCATGCGGGTGATCGAACGTAGAGAGGAAGTCCCGATGCTAAAGCCCACCAAGCTGGGCGGGGTTGCGAAATTATAACCCAAACCGGACAAGCCGGAATGGTTTGTATGGCCTTGACAATCCCGCAACTTGAGTGTACATTAAAAGTGTACACAAAATAAGAGTTCGTTTTCAGAGAAAATGTATTCGAAGGAGCCATTGACATGCTCGAAGTCAATGTAAAAGAAGCCCGCAGTAAATTGAGCATCCTGCTGGACAGGGTTGAGCGCGGAGAAGAGATAATTATCAAACGTCGCGGGAAAAAGGTTGCACTATTAGTGTCTCCTAAAAGGGAAAATGCCTTGCCCAGTTTAATAAAATTTCGTGAATCTATCTCGACAACTGGGAAATCCTTGAGCCAAACGGTGGTTGATCTTAGAAAGGAAGAGGGCTATTAATGTATTATGTGGATACGAGTGTTCTTGTCGCATACTATTATCCCGAGCCTATCAGTGAAAGGGCGGAAAAGCTTATTCTAAGGTCTAAGCGGCCCTGCATTAGTTCTTTGACCGAAGTTGAATGCGCGTCCGCTCTTTCCCGTAAAGTCAGAGAAAAGAATCTGTCACCTGAAGATGGGAATAAAATATTTAAAAAATTTCAATCTCACATTGAACAATCTCTATACATATTGATGGTTGTGGAAGAAAAGCATTATCAAATCGCGAAAAACTGGATTGTCCAATTTTCTGTACCACTAAAAACATTGGATGCACTCCATCTTGCGATTGCTTCGGAAAGCGATTTAACGCTCCTGACGGCCGATGAACACCTGGCCATATCTGCTAAACATTTCGGTATCGATGTCGTCAACGTTTCCAACCCCTAATCCTCATCAGAATCTTCCGGAAGGGCGCCGGCGGCTTCTGCTGCCCGGGCGGCTGCTTCGGCCTTGGCCGCTGCCTTGGCTGCTTTGCGGGTCATATTAGTTGCCTGCTTTTCAGCTTCCACGGCTGTTTTTTCCGCTTCTGATTTGGTTTCCTCATCAACGCCTTCAGGATCTACCGTCATTTCTTCAACTTTTTTTCTGGCCTTTTCGGCAGCTTTGGCAGCTTCTGCAGACTCTTTTGCCGCAGCCTGAGCAAGTTTTCGGGCATCTTCAAGGGCGTCAAGTGTTTCCGCCCTCTCACCGGCCGTGCCTTCTTCCGGTTCGGCATCCAGCTCGACATCTTCTGCGGCCAGAACCATCGCCGTCACCGGCAAAAGGAAAAGCGTATTTCCCATGGGATTGTCGAAGGGATCCAGTACCCGGTTTTCGCGGACGCGAAATGGAAGAAAAACAAGGGAAGAATCGGCCGAATATTCCGCCAGTGTATCGGTATCAGCATCTTTGACCACTTCAGGAAGTGCTTCAATACGCACTTCTGCGAGCATATCTGCCAGGCTCTCAATGGTTAGATCGTCGCTGCTGCCGTCGGCTAAAGCCAGCAACCGGATCTTCGCGGTACTCCATTTTTCATCTCGCGTCATCAAATAGGCAAGCAGGAGCATGAGCCGACTGGTGGCATCACCCCACCACCAGACATCAATGCAGCGATCCTGCCCGTCGGATTCTTGCAAGAGGTTCCATTTTTCGGCTTTTACATCCAGGATGACAATGTTGCAGCCGTGACGGTATGCAGCTCGAAGGTTTTTGCCGAATTCCCGGTCATGCAGACCCAGAAATTTTGCGGGAGATTGACCCAACCAGTTGAGAAGGATGGTGTTGGCTTTTAACGGTCCAATGCCGTAGGCCTGGATCACTGATTGGATGCCGGTTTCAAGATTCGGCGCCGTCATCACCAGCGGAAATGCATGGGCGTCATCTTTTTGAATATCCCGCTGAAGCTGGGCTTCGGCTTCCTCTTTTAGCTTGCGCATTTTCAGCCCCTCGCCCTCTAAAATTTGGACAGCACTTGTGAGTCCGCTGCCGCCTTCAATCCAGGACGAAAACCGAAGGAGCTGGGAACGCCGTTGGGGATTATCGGAAAAAGCAAGGATCTGCGGGCGCCAGTCGCGCGCATGTTCCGGCGCGGTGGTGGATTCCAGAAGGTTTTCCCGGATAAGCTGGAGATGATGTGACCTCCGGCTGTCGGCCCAGCGGGAAGGACCGGCAGTGCGCCTGAGATATTGGAGAATCCCGAACAACACCGCAACGGCGACGGTGCCGGCCGCAATATCGATGGCCAGCATGACGCCTAAACAGGCCAGAGCACCGGCTAAGCTGACCCATTTGTTGAAGTAGCGAAATCGGGGGCGAAACGATGGGCTTTGGGAACGTGCCTCATAATAGGTGGCGTAGTTTAAAAGGCCATAGGAGATTAAAAAGAACATCGATACCACCGGCGCAATTAGATTAAGTTGGCCCCAGGCCACGGTGGCGTAAGCAATACCAGCCGACAATAAAACGCCGCGTCTGGGATTGGCCAAGGGACCAGCACCTTTAGCAAACGGATTCAGAAAAGAAAAACTACGATCCGCAGCCAGTGACTGCAAAATGCGCGGTGCACCTAGAAAAGATGCCATAGCCGACGACAGGGTTGCGGAAATAACACCGGCAGTAACCAGGAAGCCGACAAAGGCAACCTTTTTCATGGCGCCATAATCGCTCATCATGACGTCAGCCGGCAAAGCAGCGGCAAAAATAAGAGCGGATAGAAAGTAAACGATGATGGATACACCCACGGCCAAAAAAGTGCCGCGGGGCAGGCTTTTGCCGGGATCCTGCAGGTCGCCGGACATGCTGACCCCCTGGGTAAAACCTGTTACCGCCGGGAAGAAAATAGCAAACAGGACCCAGAAACCCGGGCTTGTTGGCGAAGAAGACCAGTTTTGAACCAGCAGAGCACTGTCCCACTTGAGGAAACCGCCGATAAAATATGACATGATGGCGGCCACCAGAACGGCCATGACCACATACTGAAACCGGGTGGCCCAATCTGCTCCCAGCCAGGCGAAGATAAAAAGAAACGAAACTGCCAGGCCGGCGATAATTTGAGGCAGAATGCTCAAATGAGCGTTAAACACAGGGGCCAGTGCTTCGCCGAATCCGAGACAGTAAAATGCAATCGAGACCGATTGGGCCAAAAAAACCACGATGCCGATGGCACCGCCGAACTCATGGCCTAGGGTGCGAGAGATCAGATAATAGTCACCGCCGCCCTTGACCTTCAAATTGGTGGCAATGGCCGCGAGAGAGACACTGGTCGAGACCGAGATACTGTTGGCCAAAAGCAGTATGAGCAGAGTAAGGCCGAGTCCGGCATTGCCGACCACATAACCCAGCCGCAGAAATAAAATAATGCCGAGAATCGTTAAAATACTCGGTGTGAACACCCCGGCAAAGGTACCCAGTGTGCCGCCGGCATGGGAGCTGTCGGACCCGGCAGGCAGATTGTTCTCCATTTCGTGATGTTTCATCCGGTAACTATCTTTCGATCATTGCTAAAAATACCCTATAAATATTAGACGCTAATGTTTAAATTTTGGGTTGTCAAGACAATTTAATACGATTTAAAATTCGTCGTCGATTTAAAAAACAACGGGTATCTTTATGAAGACAGCTGTGTATATTTTAATTAACCGGAATTTTAATTGCCTGAATTAATGCTGGTGTGCACATTACTTCATAGTTTATAATCCTGGCAAATTAAATTCAATAAAAACCTAATCTATTGTTAATCAGCCAAAAAAATGGATGAGAGTTCGGCGGACAATATCAAATTTGACCGGGAAATTTTTAAAAAGAGGGCATTTTGCATAGCATGGTTTTATATCTATACTTCAAGTATGGATAGCCCGCTTGAAAATTTAGAAAGAAAAAAATGATTCTGGAAAAGATTATTAATAGGATGTGGTCTGGATTGTCTTATCTACTTTAAATGCCTGAATTACTAGCTTCAATTTAGTACTAGTTTGAAATGAAAAATTGGCTAAATTATTTGAGATCTAATCAGAAAGCATGTGGTAATTACATTTCCGTAACTCCTGTTTTATTTTCAACAGCGGCAAAACAACGAATTGTCAGCAAGTCAAAAGAGTAGAATAGTTACTCCTTTTCGAACAGAGTTATCCCTTTACTAGCGCATTATTTTTTTTTTAATTGAGACTCATTTCAGCGAAATTGGCTTGTTTTAAAAAGGTCGGCAAGTCAATGGATTATAAGCCTGAATTGTTGTTCTCACGAATCACCGCAGTAAAACTCTTTTGTCGAAAATACTGCTACTCATTTTCGTTCGTATTATTTCATTTCCAGAACCATAATTTTCTTCGGCAAAAAAATATATTTAAGAACTAATTACTGGTGGTATGAAACC
>JBAVYC010001368.1:0-1822 GCA_049698595.1 Desulfobacterales bacterium
AGGATCGTCAGGATAAAGAGAATATAGCTCAAAGCTGAAAGCTCAAGGGAAAATGGTGACGCTCTGGAGAAGGTGGACAATACGTGCTATCGTCCCTCATCCTAGCGGAGCGATCTTCCATCTTCCATCGGTCTTTTAGCCGAACGCCTCTCGCCATACAAGGCGAAAAAAATCCCGTCAATCCTGTAAATCCTGTCTGAAAAAAAAAATAACAACTGAATCCATTCCACATCCCTTCGACCACCTGAAGCTCTATGTGAGGGAATATAAGTCTAATGAGCGCAAAAATTTGGCACGGATTGGGAATTGCTATCGGGATCATGATGATTCTGGTGGCCGCATCTGCCCCGTTAGTGGCCGGGGTTGAACCGGAGCGCAAAGCAGGTGGACGCCTCTGCCTGGATTGCCACGGCCGGTCAAACATCAACACCAACGAGGGTGTCTTGACATCCAGGGCTTTTTGCGAAGCGTGCCATTCCAATTCGGATTGCAAAAGAGTCGTTGATGGTAAGCCGGTATCTCTTAAAGTGTCCGCGCAGACCTTTCAAAAAACCCCGCATCAATATGTGGCCTGTATACATTGTCACACAGACGTCGCCCGCTCGCCGCACCGGACTGAATCCGGGGCGCAATGTCGTGCCTGCCACAGCGTGCATGGCGAGGGGACTGCCCATGCCCCCCATCTGCGCATCGACTGCCAGGCTTGTCATTTCCGCTCACCCTTTGTTCGCCTGGATGCAAAAGATAACCGCATCAAACTGGCCCGCATCAATTCTGAGAAACAGCCCGTCAGCCTCGTCGATCACGGTCTGAACGACCTGTCCGCCGATCAATCATGTGAACGCTGCCACAACCGTCAAAACGTTGTGGGCGCACCTGCCGCCGTCCTGCCCGGGAAAAGTTTCCTTTGTATTGTTTGCCACCCTTCACCGGCCACTGTGGGGCACCCACTATTTTGGTTGACATCAATTATCCTGATTGGCGGTATCCTGGCAATGGTACGGTTTTGGTTTATCGGCAGCGTTCAGGGGGAAGAAAAATCCATCCACCGTAAATTTGGACTAGTGTCCGAATCGGTATGGCAAACCCTATTTTCACGAAAAATCATCACTTTTTTAAAAGTTTCGATTTTCGATATTCTTTTGCAACGCCGAATTCTCAAAGGGAGTGTTCAAAGGTGGTCCATGCACTCGCTCATTTTTTTAGCCATCATGGTGCGCCTGCTGCTGAGCCTCTTGACCGGTCTGGTATTTAGTATCGACCCGGACGGAGCACTGGCCCTGGCCTTGATCGACAAGAATAATATTTACATGGCCTTTATTTACGATATGCTGGGAGCCTCTATTTTTCTGGGCGTACTTTGGGCCGTCATCCAGCGCTTTATTCTCAAGCCCGCCCATGTGGTCACGGAAATAGAAGACAATTTTACCTTGGGCATTGTCGGACTTTTGGTCGTGCTGGGATTTCTGACTACCGGCGCCAGGCTTTTATTGACTCAAGTACCATCGGATCTAGCCGTATATTCATTTATTGGATTTCCCGTATCCAAGGCCCTTGGGATTTTACCGGTCGATTGGCGGCTGGCCTATCCCTATCTCTGGTATAGCCACGCCATATTGGGAGCCGTTTTTATCGCTTATTTGCCATTTGGCAAACTCAAGCATATTTTTAACGTACCGTTGACGTATCTGATAGAGGAACTCACGGGTGTAAAAAAGGAAAAACGGGTATAACTTTGCCGGCGAACTTGATGTTACAATTACACAATAGGCTCTTATCGAGCATTTCTGACAATATGTTGTAAGGAACAAAAGGGTTCAGG
>JBAVYC010001369.1:0-1897 GCA_049698595.1 Desulfobacterales bacterium
ACCCAAAATCGAACAAACTGAAAGTTGAATCACGACATGAAGATTAAAACCACCCACGTCGGATCGCTGCCCCGCCCTCGTGATATGCAAACAAAATATTTGAAGAAACAAGAAGTTAGCGACGCCGATTTGCGCAATTATTTGACGGAAATTTTAGAAAAACAGATCTTATTAGGGCTCGATTTTATTAATAATGGTGAATTACCCAGAGCCGACTATATCAGCTCCACGGTGAACCGAATATCTGGATTTTTTGATACCGGGATTGCACCTTTGCCGAAAGATTTAGAAGAGTTACCGGAATATTCAAGAAAATTCAGCGGCAGAAACGGATTGATTACGCTTAACCCGAGAGCACCCATAAAACTTCCGGCCTGTTCGGAACAACTTTCGTATATTGGGGAACGATCTTTGCGGGATGAGTTGGATATGATGGTGGGTGTTTTCAACGACTTAAAAGAAAAATATCCACAAACAGAATCAGAACTATTTTTTACCGCACCTTCGCCCGGTACAGTGGCGTTGTTTTTTGAAAATAAATACTATCCAAATTACGAAACTTATATTCAAAAACTAGCGCAAGTATTGAAACAGGAGTACGAGATTATTAGCAGTTATGGCATATCCTTACAAATCGATTGCCCTGACTTGGCAATGGGGAGGCATACCAAGTTTAAAAACCAGGAAGATGATGACTTTATAGCGGTAATTGACACGAATGTCACTGAACTAAATAAAGCCTTAGCAAATATAGATCAGCATCTGTGCCGAGCGCATATTTGCTGGGGAAATTATCCGGGTACGCATCATTGTGATATCGATTTAAAGAAAATTTTTGATAGCGTAATGAAGATTGATGCAAAGTATATCTCGCTAGAATCCAGTAATCATCGCCATGCTCACGAGTGGGAAGTTATAAAGGAATTGTCTTTTCCAGCAAATAAAATTCTTTTACCGGGAGTGATTGATACCACTTCCAACAATATAGAACATCCGGAACTTGTCGCCCAACGCATTTTAAATTTTGTCGAATTTCTGGGGCCTGAGAAGGTGATCGGGTCAACTGATTGTGGATTTGCTTCTACGGCATCTGCCGCCAGCGTGTCAGGCGAGATCGCATGGTTAAAATTAAAAGCATTGGTTGAAGGTGCTGAGATAGCAAGTTTAAAATTGAAATAGAACCGAAAATTTTTCCGCCTCCGGCGTATAAATATTCAATCCCGGCTTGTCCGGGATGGGAAAATACCATGACCCTGCCGATGAATAAAAATGATCTTGCAAATATTCGGATAGCAAATTTCTGCGATACTAAATTAGCGCTGAACAATGTCTTAACCCCTGATACTGATAACATCCAGCTAACCTTGCAGGAAATAAGAAAATATGCCGACCTGCCATATTGCTACCTATTATCAGAGGCGCAAATCAGTTTTGTCGTTGATTTATTGTCTGAATTAAAATCTATCAGATCTACCTGTTATCCGCATGCCTTATTTTTAATTCGTGGCGCCGCATCTAATTTTGATGAATTAGACCCTGAAGAACTGGAAGTGGATATCATTGAACTAGATACCATGGACGCGGACATAGTTGCTGAGAAAATCAATGCGTATGCTTGTTCTAAATTTGTTTTTGACTACCGTAAATTGGAACTTGTAAACAATAGAGCGCTTCCAGAGATGGTTGATGTTGTAATTGTCGGTGCCGGTGTGACCGGTTTATATGCCGCCAAAAGATTACTGGAAAACGAGATCTCATTTTGTGTTGTGGATAAAAGAGATATAACCGGCGGAATTTGGTCATTGTACGCAAATAGCACCTCTCAGGTAAATACCTCAGAAGGGGCTTATCGAATCATTGATAAAAAAATTAGATCGAATCGAGATCATTCTACTAC
>JBAVYC010001370.1:0-13121 GCA_049698595.1 Desulfobacterales bacterium
AGAAATGGCACCGGTGTCTATTTTCGACCAGGATGCGTAATCGGCCAGGCTACCGGTGGTCTCACCAGGAAAGTCAATGCCCGTTTTGCGGCCGAATCCAAAATTTCGCAACGCGCGGTATAAATTCTTGGCGCCAACCTTCTCACCGATTTTTACGGCCCCAATGTTGCTGGAAAACTTGATAATGTTTTGTAGCGACAACCATCCGCGTTTGTGAATGTCATGAACCACATTTTTTCCAATTTGGTAGGCACCATTTTCACAATAAAAAATGCTGCTGGGCGTGCTTTCACCGTACTCCAGAGCGGCCGCAGCACTGAAAATTTTCATGGTTGAACCCGGTTCAAATGAATCGGTGATGGCCCGGTTGCGCCAGAGCGATCTATTGGAATCCGAGTAGGCGTTCGGATTGATATGCGGACAGTGGGCAATTGACAGGATAGCCCCGGTGTGCGGCTGCATCACAATTGCAAGGGCGGAGAGCGCCGAATATTGATCCACTGCATCCTGCAGGGCTCTTTCGGTTATATACTGGATGTTGCTGTCAATGGTCAGAATCAGGTCATGGCCACGGTTATTTGCGGATTGTTCGGGCTTGGCGCTGAAGCTGTTGCCCAAGGCGTCTTTGAAAACTGTATGATTTATGTGTGGCCCTTTGAGAAGCTGATCGTAATAAAATTCGATGCCTTCCAGGCCGGCCCCATCCAATCCGGTAAAGCCCAGGGCCTGGGCAGCCAGGGTCGTATGAGGATAAAAGCGGTTGTACTCCGTGACGAAATCGATCCCCGGTATCTGAAGATCTCTAACGGCCCTGGTTTCCTTGGCAGTCGTCTGGCGTTTGATCCAAACAAACGGTTTTTTTGCCACCAGCTTACGTTGGATTTTGCGGGCATCCAAATTTAAGATGTCAGCCAGCACTTTGGCGGTGAACTTGGTGCTTTTTAACCGGGGCGGATAGGCGGCAACGGATGTCACATCAATGCTGACAGCCATTTGTCGAAGGTTGCGATCATAAATGATGCCGCGTTTGCCGGATGTGGTCGACGATTGTTCGTATTGGTCGGATGCCTTTTGGGATAACCACGGGCTGCGATATACCTGCAGATGAATTGCTTTGGCTGCGATTGCCATAAAAGAAATAAGGAAAAAGGCGCCCACAAGCATTATCCGAAATCTGAAATATTTATTTTCCATAAATATTCAATTGTTCATGGCATTAAAATCATTTTTGTCGATGTCGGCGTGATTAGACCAAGCTGCGTTCTGGCTATTTTCGCAATGCGCGAGGGTGATTTCAGACGTGCGAATTCAATTTTTAAATTGTCCTGCATGGCAGACATTTGCCGTATCCGGGACGTTTGCTCTGTGATTTCATATTTGATGCGAACACTTTGCACCCTGCACCAGGTGTAAAAAAGAAGCTCGGCGATAAAAACGAGCATTAAACAAAGGAAGATTACGGTTACTTTTGGGTTGCGCTGTTTGCGTTTCTTTTTGTTCCCCATATGCCTCAGGTATTTCCATCCGTTGTTATTCCGAGTTTATTTCGATCGTTGATGGTCGACAGCTTTGGGCTTCTGCCCCGGATCCTCTGAATTCTGACTTTTGTCATCCGTCTTTCGAAGCTTTTCTGCCGCTCGCAACCGAGTGCTTCTAGCCATGGGGTTGGCGCTAACTTCTTCTGCTGAGGGACGTACCACCCTCCTTGTCAGAATTCTGACTTGCGGGCTTTGCCCGCAAACACACATGGGCAGCTGCGGTGGACACGAACACCCCTTTTCAAGGGCTTTCAATTGCTGCTTTACGATGCGATCTTCCAGTGAGTGGAACGAGAGCACACACAGGCGGCCGCCGGGGTTTAAAAAATCCGCGGCCCGCTCCATGAAAGATTTCAGTCTCTCGAGTTCCTGATTGACCGCGATTCGCAGTGCCATGAACACCCGGGTGGCTGGATGGATCTTTTGTTTGGACAACGCATGTCCCGGGATCGCATCAATGACTATTTGAGCCAGCTGGATGCTGGTCCGAATCATTTTCCGCTTTCTGGTTTCTACAATTTTATAAGCGATTTGTTTGGCCCAGCGTTCTTCGCCGTAGTCTTTAAAGAGCTTTCGCAGATTTTCGCGGGACAGTTTGTTGATAAGGCTTTCCGCAGTTTCCCCCGATTGCTTATCCATGCGCATATCCAGCGGTTCATCTTCCCTGAAGCTGAAACCCCGGCCGCTGTTTTTAATTTGGTGCAGAGATATACCGAGATCTAAAAGTATCCCGTCGACCGCAGCAATCTTTAATTGTGACAGGAAATCAGGAAGATGAATGAAATTACCGTGAAACAGGCGGATATTTGATGCATAGGATTCGAGGATCCTATCAGCATTGGCAATTGCATCCATATCCTGATCGATACCGATCAACAATCCGTCCGGGAGAATTTTTTCACAAATTTTACCGGCGTGGCCGCAACCGCCGAGGGTGCCGTCAACGATTATTTCACCGGGCCGGCAATCGAGGTAATAATCTACTTCCTTCGGCATGGCAGGGATATGTCGGTAACTCATTCAGTTAAATTCCTAATTCATCGATTTCTCTTCTAACCTCCTCATTTTGCATCTCTTCATCCAGGCTTAAAGCTTCCTGGTCCCAATTTTCCCGTGACCAAATTTCAAAGCAGTCCAGCGCGCCGACCAGGACAATATCTTTGTCAAGCCCGGCGTACTTTCTTAATGGCGATGGTATCAGGATACGATCCTGTTTGTCACAGGTACATTTGGCGGCGCTGCCGATAAAAATCCGTCTGAAGCGGCGCATAAATGCACTGGATTTGGGTAAAGAGCTCATTTTCGTTTCTAATTTTCGCCATTTTTCCATGGTATAGGCAACCACACAATTGTCTCTACGGGATACCATGACACTATCCGCCCCGTCGGCTTTGATGACATCCCGAAACCGGGTGGGTATGATGATACGCCCTTTGGTATCAATTGTATGAAAGGAGCATTCTCGAAACATTGATTCTTAATATCCACTTTTATCCACTTTGCTCCCCCATTAGAATATAGATCTTGCTAGGTGTCAAGAAAAAAATAAATAGAAGTCTATTTTTAAAATAATTTTGAGATGTTAAAAAAATTAAGTGAATTAGAAAAAAGGTGGAGTAAGGTGGAGGGAAAATATTGACTGCCAAGAGAGGCGCGAAGTCTATTTTCTAAAAGATAAGAATTTGCTTTTTCAAAGCTGATGGTTGCGCAAAAAGTCCCAAAACAGCCAACTTAAAAGTCTTTAATTTAATAATTTCAATAATTTATGAGGTCTAAATCTGAGAATTTTGAATTTTTTACGAGCTCGTCAAATTTGAAACACTCAATTTAGGTTGAACTTGTGCTAATGAATTTACGTCAGGAAAAAACCGTCAGACTAAAAATGGCGATGTTTCCCAGGCAGTGAATGGTGACGGGAACCATCAGACTTTTTTCTTTCTCGTAGGCGATAGCAAACACGATACCGCCCACAATCTGGGTGAGAGGAAGGTGGTGTCCGTCATAGTGGGGCAATACAAAAAGGGCGGTGCTGATCAGGATGGCCGCATAAACACCCCAGCGCCTAAAAAATCCGAAGATGATGCCTCTGAAAAATATTTCTTCCCCAATGGGACCGATGACACCGCCCACAAGAAAAAACATGAAAATCTGCAGTGGTGCCGAAGGCAGTGGGGTGTTGACAAGTTTCAGCGGATTTATGCCGGCAGCGAACAATCCCAAAAACAAAACGCCTGCGGCAATACCAAAACAAATGGACCAGACCAAGCCTCTCACAAATCCCGGCAGGATTTTTGAGCGGGACAACCCGATGGCGTTTGGATTTATTTCAAACCGGCCGGCAATAACTATAAGGAAAAGGGCTTGCAGACAGCGGATGATGCCCAGGGCCGGCAAAAGAGACCCGGGTTGCGCGCTTTGCACCAGTCTGAAGACGATTTCCATGGCAAGGACTGCAGCAATTGATATCGTCAGGGTTTTCAGGGTAATTTGGGTTGCTTCCATCCCAGGGATCTCAATGCATTATAAGCGTACATTTGGCTATACCAGTTATCGGACATTTTTATTCTCTTTAAAATAGGTTTAATTGCGCTAGCGTTTTGGCGCAGTCCCAGAGAATAAAATGCCATGCATCGGACATTGGTATTTTTATCATTTAAAAAAGTCAAAAGGTCGCCGTAGGTGTCGGATCGCCGGCTGAACGCCAGTGCTCTTGCAAGCCAATAGCGTTCCTGGGGGATCCGGCTTTTAAGCAATCGTGGATATGTCCTGTAATCGGAAATCTCCAGTTTCTCCTGTTGAATAGTTTTTAAAGCCGCCACACGTGTTTGCCAGTTTTCGGATTCCAGGGCTTGAGATATATCTTTAGAATTGATGTTGCCACTGCGGTTTAACTGAAAATAGGCCAGCACGCTGATGCCGCTGAGCAAACACATGATCGAGGCCGTCACGGCCGCAGCTTTGCGGTCAAGAAATAAAATAAACAGGTAGTACAAAACTGCGTGAATAACCATATAGATTAAGACAGGAAATCCAAACAGCAATGATAGAAACGTAATTTGCCGAAATGAGGTATTGCGATCTATTCGTTGTGAAAATTTTTGCAATGTTTTTCGGGAGTCCGATAGAAATTGATTGACCGGAATTTGAAAAACCAGACGCTCACCGGATCGAAATACAAGATTGTCTTCCTTTTGGATGATCTTCAAATCGACTTGATCGGTATCCGGCAACAGCAGATAACCGTTGGCTGCTAACTTGCTTTGGAGATTCAGATTGATTGAGCGGGTTTGAATATTTTCAAGTCCGCAGGTTTTGATAATTTTTTGATCCAGGGATTTAAATGCTTCTGCGGGATAGAGCGTGTAGGTATAGTAGAAATCACTGAATTTTCGTCCCGCAGGATTGGATAAGAGCAGGTTGTCTCTCAAATCCAAAAACATTGCCCTGTCAAATTGAGTAAACCACAGCAGAGCCAGCAAGGGGATGGGAAATAAATGTACCAGTCGCTGCAATCGACTCGACGAGCTGGCCCGATGGGCTTTGCGTCTCGTTGCCAGTTTGAAAAGAACCGGGGGAATGAGCAGAAAATATAAGGTCGGAATCAGACAAAACCCGTGGATGTTGACAAAAAGCAGGATCCCCACCCAGGCAAACAGAAAAATGAACAGGATCAATTTATTGCTCAGGAAGACCTGTGTCCATATCCAGACCGCCGCCATGGTCCCAAGTGTGATCCCGGCCCCGATGGTGAATGTAAAAAAAAGACCCCCCAAAAAAGCCGGTGCGAAATATTGCAGGCCACCCATGACCTGCTGATTCGGTATCGCCAGATATCCTGCCTCGTTTGCAGCTGAAACGGTGGCGTACAGATCGATGTTTGAAAGATACACCTGGATGGTGGCAAGCACCTGAGCCATCAAAAGCCCGATCAAAAGTAAGCCAACCGGATGGATTGGGGATGAAAGCTTAGGTTTACTCATTTTCTTTTAACCATTCAAATGCCAGGAAAAGTCCGGCAATGGATTTGGCATCCTGGATTTCACCCCGTTTAATCATATGAAGCGCTTCTTCATATTCAACTTCATGCACTTGAATAATTTCGTCTTTATCTAAATGTCTTTCTGCCGGCCGCAGGCCGGTGGCCAGAAAAACATGAATGCGTTCGTCCGAATACCCGGGCACCGGCGTAATCTCTCCCAGGCGATGCCATTGTTCGGCTGAAAAACCGGTTTCCTCTATGAGTTCCCGTTTTGCACAGCTTATCGCAGATTCTCTGGGATCAAGGGTCCCGGCGGGAATTTCCCAGATATACTTTCGAAGGGCGTGGCGGTACTGGTTGAGCAGGACGATGCGGGTTTTATTCAACATCGGAATAATGGCGGTCGCGCCGGGGTGTTCGATAAATTCCATGTCGGTGGTTATGCCATTGTCCAGGGTGACGTTTTCCTTTATCAGGCTGTATACTCTGCCGCGATGGACGGTTGTGCGGTGGTTTATTGTTGAGGTCATATTTTGTCCCTATCTGCGAAAAAAATTAAATGAACTTAAAATAAAAATGACTAAAATGAGCTGAAATTGTGGTATTTAATCAATATTAATTGACTGGATTCCTTAACTGTCGAGAGCCTCTTGGCCGAGCGGCTTTAGTCCGTGTCCGACGGATTAGGCAATTTTGGTATTTGTATAACAGGATTTAGCAGTTTAATAACTGCCCTGCAGGGGTCATCTTTGCCACGTGCAGTGTCGAAAGAATTGTAGCACCTTAACATTAAAATTTCTATTCGAGTTTAAAAGAATTTATAGTAAAAAAAATTAGACTTAAACATCGTTATGATTCGTATTCAACGGACTGATGCCCAGCAGGTCGGTTTGGGAGGAAAATTCTAGTTCTTGTCCTTTGATTTACCTATGTACCTGACCCGAAGAAGACCGCAAATTAGGTTTCTATAAGCAAGGAACCACCAGGGTACGGGTTGAAACCATTCCGGTTGAAGGATAGCATGGGTTTCAGGTGTCGGGTGTCAGGTTTCAGGCCGGTTCTCGCGTTTTGACTTTTAGCGATTTGTTCGACGTTCATCAATTTCTTTTTCGATTAGACTGGCCGCTTTTTTTGACCGGCAGCGGCGTTGGCACCTGAAACCTGAGTTCCGATGTCCAATTTTCATGCAATCCTACGACAGTTAAGGAGTCTCAGCCATCTTCTATTTATCTTCAACAACCAACTTTATCTCATCGGAATTCGCCTTGAGCTCGGGTGCATACATGGCATACGCCCGGGTGGGCAGTGCGCTGAATTTTCCCGGCGTTTCAGCCCGCAGCCGATAGCTGAGGCTGTGCCGGCCGCGGGCCAGGCGCTGTATGAAGAAACACACCTTACGATCGCGGTATTCCGCATAGGCACCCATCTCGTTGCCGGTATAACCGCTGCGAACGTCCAGCGGTTCAAAGCCGGCTGCCTTGAGGTCTTCAAACACCAGGTACTCATAGTCATTTTTGCTCTCTATCTCCAGTTCGACCTCAACGAGTTCTCCGCTCGTTACCACTGAAAGGTTTGTCAGCGGTTCGCGCGCATATTTCTCCACCTTGCGATCCACCACCTGGCCGTGTGCGCCCACATCTTTTATCTTTTTTTGCGCCTCTTCCAAACGGTAAATCTTGCGCCGGACCTTTATTTCCAGGCCTTGGCGTGTAATAAAATCCTCGAGGGTGAAAAAATCCAGGTAGGCATTGAAATAGATGGGCCCTTTGCCGGTTTTTTTGAGGGTCAGTTTGTGGGATCCGGTGGCGATATCCATGCCTTCCAGGACGAATTTGTTATCGAAGGTAAAAAGATTTTCAGCCGTGATTTCCACCGTTTTCATTTTAGTGCCGTCAAAATAAATATCGAGGACCAAATTCGGCTGATCTTCACCACTGGCAGCGAGGTATTCCGCAAATGCCTCTAGGATGATGGCCGTATCTCGGGTGCTTTTCCAATAGGTGGCGTGCTTGCGATTGTTGAGCAGATATTTTACCAACCGCGAGGCTGTTTGACTTTGGGGCTTTATTCTGCTCAACAGCTTGAGATAATACCCATGAGCCTCGTATTCACTGCCGTACCAATACCACCAGTAAGAACTGTTGGGCAGGTTCAGATAGGCGGTCTGGTTTTGATCGTCGTCCACCAGATATTGTTCGATATTCTGCAAAATCATGGTAAGTTTTTCTGTATCTTCAGTCTTGTGCAGGGCTATGCCGAACATCGCTCTGGCATATACCGCCAGTTGGTTGCGGTCACGATAAAGATAGCCCCGCATTTGTTTTTGGTCGATGTCAGCATCGACTAACACCATGTACACCAGGGCATCCAGATTGTCGGCCCGGGACTTGCCGTCTTTTTTATTCCGGCGCCAGCGGTTCAGCCGCTCGAGTTCCTTATCCTGATAATCTTGCAACCAGCGAATTCCGTGTTCCAGCATGCCGGCGGGTAATTTTATGCGGCTGTCTTGGGCAATTTGCAGCCCATGAACGACATAAGCCGTGGTGTGCGGATAGGATTTTTCACCATATCCGCTAAACCAGCCCCAGCCGCCATCGGACAACTGCATATCGGCCAGCCGTTTGACGCCGGCCCGCACCATTTCATCGACTGCCTGTTGATCAAAAACCGGGTTGTGGTCATAGCGCCGCCATTGTCCGGCTCGCTGAGTATCTTTGCCGAGTTCCTGGGCATTGAGATGGGTTCGCTTGGCTTTGATTGTCGCTAAATCCAGCCCCATTTTCAGCAGGATTTGACGGGTCATCACTGTCGGTAGGAAACGGTTCAGGGTCTGTTCGGTGCAGCCGTAAGGATAACTTGTCAAGTACGGTAGCGCATCCACCATGGCCCCGGCGAGGGATGGTGAAAAACGCAGTTCGAATCTTGATTCGTCGACACGACGTTCAGCCGGGACGTCAAACAAAACAGATGTCTCGGTGGCGTCAGGTGGGATGACACCGCTGCGTGCGATTTGTTTGGTCATGCCGTGCACGTACACCGGGAAATGCATCTGGACGGCGTCGGAATCCTCATCGGTCAGGGCTTTCATGCGGATGACGGCTTCGCCTTCTTTTAGCGCCTTGACCCGCCAATCCACCCGTTTTTCGCCGTTGGGATCTAGGGTGATCGACTTTGCACCCTTTTCTCCGCTTAGCAGGGCAAGGCAGCCGCCTTCGAGTTCCAGCTCAACCCGGGCTGTTTTTCTGTTTTTGAGGTAATTGTGAACATTGGCCGACAGCACCACCTCATCTGTTTCTACAAAAAACCGCGGCGCCTGCAGGCGCACAATTAAATCCTTGCGGGTAACTACCTCGACCGATCCTTGCCCCACCTTCGTGCCGTGACCCATGGACCACACCCTGGCTTTCCACCCGCTAAGGTTTTGCGGCATAGGAAAAGAAACTTCAGCCTTACCGGAGCTATCAGTTAGGATCGTTGCGGCCCAGAAGGCCGTATCGGCAAATTTGGTGCGCAGCTGCGGTTTTGCAAATTTTTCCGAAATTGCCGGTCCATCGATCGGCCCCTGCTCGCGACGAGATCCTTCTTTATCCTGGAAGCGGTCGGCTTCGGTCTCATTGAGCGCCATTGTTTTTGCGGCGACCCTGGGTTCGGCCGATGAAAGCGGTCCATCTGAACGTGAAGCTTCTTCAGTCACGATCCCACCTTCGTCGTCTGTTTGGCCCGCAAGCACGTCCTGTTGCATGAGGTGGCCGAAAACGCCGATATTGCGCATGGGAATTTCATTTTTCTTTAACAGATTGTAAAAATGCCGAGCCAGGCTGGATTCGGTTTGAGGCTGATGGCGCCGCCGCCATTTCCAGAAGAAGCTGCGAATTTCCGGTACGTTGGAACCACCGGAAATATATTCCAGGGCGCGGTCATAGACGGTCATCACGGCAGTGCCCTGAAATGGTTGCCCGTTAGAATCCGTGAGTGCAATTTTAAATTTAGCGTTTTGTCCGGGGCGATAGGTTTTTTGGGACGGTGTGATCTTGACATTCAGGACGTGTTTTTGGGGCGGAACAACGATTTCGCGGATTTCGCTGTGCAATTTACCCTCATAGACGGTCAGGGCTTCCACAAAGAAATTGGGCATGTCTTTTTGAGTGACGGTAATCTGCTCAACGCTACTTTTACCCCTCAGGTGGATCACTTTCGGCGGCAGGTAAATTCCGTCCGCCGGCCGTATGAATAAAACCACCGCGGCGCCCGCATGATCGGTATTGATCAAGAGCCGGACACGCTCTCCGGGAGCGTACTCACTTTTATCCGGGACCAGTTCGATTTTGGCAAAGCGGTAGCGGGCGCCGTCATCACCCTCACCGCGCACGGTGAAAATATAGCCCCCTTCGATGGTGCGGTTTTTGGTATCCGTCACCGTCAAAGACAGACGATACTGTCCGGAGCGCGACGCCTGGAGCTGAATGTCGGCCCGGCCCTCGGCATCCGGATCTAATTTCCAGTGGTTGACCTCGGTCTCCTGGGGCGCATTATCCCGATAGGTAATTCGATGCAATTTCAGCAAACCCTTTCCCTGGACCGGTTTGGCCGCCAGGGTCTGGACTTTGAAACCGGCCCGGACCGTGTCGCCGACGCGATAGTGCCCGCGATCGGTCCAGGCATAAACCTTGAAGGGACGGCGGGCGACCAACACAGCACCCTGGCCGACGATGGTGCGTCGGGATTGATCTCGGACTTCGGCGCTGATGGTGTAGCGATGGTCCGTATCTCCATGGATAAGCTTGGCCAATTCGGTATCGATCTCGATGCGGATTGTGCCGTCTGCGGCAATCTTTTCTTCGCCATCGGCGACGACTTCCGGTTGCTGCCGGGACCAATTCTGCCGCCAGCTCCAGACCGGTCTTTCACAGCCCCACCGGCTCCAGCCGGGATACCAGGAATAATCATAGCCATACCACCAGTAGCCGGGGCCATAAAACCAATCCCAGTTAAATGCAGGATACCAGCGGCCATCGTGCTCGGTTCGATAAACCTTATATTTTACGGTGGCTTCGGTTACCGGCGAACCGAAATAGTAGTCGGCCTTGATAATCGCGTTAATTTTTTCACCCAGCATCACCGGCTCTTGCGGTGCTTCTATCTTCACCTCAAATTCGGGCTTTTTATATTCTTCCACCCGAAACGTATTGCCGCCATAGACGCTTCCGGCCCCGTGGGAGATTTGATAGACTCCGAGCGCTGCATCCGCCGGAATAAGGTACTCCCCCTCCAGCCCGCCATAGTCATCCGCCTGGATGTTCTGTGCGTAGATCTGCTCGTTTCTCGGATTATGCATCGTAACCGTAAAGCGTTGACCCGCAAAACTGGATGTCTGCGCCTTATCGTATTTGGCCTGCCGCACCCAGAGCTTAAACCGGACGCTCTGTTTGGGTCGGTAAACCGGCCGATCGGTCATGATAAAAGTTTTGGTCTGATTGTATTCACGATCATAATAATTCGGATACCAGATACCGGAAAAGCCTAAAAATGCCATGCGACCATCAGCGCTGACGGTCGTCAGCCAGCTCAGATTATTTTCCATTTCGGTCGGCAACAGGATGACCTGGCCGTCTTCATCTGTTTGGCGAGAAAAGCCTTTATGGTGGATTCGATAGCGATTTTTGCCCTTAATTTTTTGGGTGCGGTAGCCAAAAAAATCAAGGGTGGCTCCGGCCAGCGGCTTGCCGTTGACCGCATCCGCAACGTAATAGAGCACCTGTTTGTTAAGGGGCTTTTTTATGATCGTCGTGTCGCTGACCCATATTATGACGCGGGCGGTGTTGCCGTTTGGCATCTCTGCCACCAGCAGGTAAGCGCCGGCCCGAGCCAGGGCTTTTGGAAGTTTGATGGTGACACGCCGATCCCAGTGGCGTTTATCCGGGTCTAGCTTCAGGTCCCAGTCCGCTGCTTTTTGGCCGACGTATCGGGTTTGGTTTTCATGGACCAGTCGCCATCCGATATTGTTGACCTTCACTCGACCCCAGTCCAAACGCCACGGATTGGAGCGGATATAGGCTTTTACATCCTCAATAAGAGGTTTGATCCGGACGCGGTAGGCTTTTAAATTTACCAGCATACCGTTGCGGAAGCGATATTCAACAGTTGGAATCCGCCCGGCGGGCTGGACACCGGCCGGTTCAAAAATACCCCAGTTTGCGATAATTTGATCGATGTGTCGTTGGGCCTCGGATTTATTGTATTGCTGGTATATTTTCCAGTAGTCCAGCGCCTGATCATATAACCTGCGGTTTTCATAAATTTGAGCCAACAGTTTGGCGGCATCATGCGCATAGCCTTTGTCGGGGTTTGCGACGATTTCCTTGAAAAGCTTGATATGGTTAAATTCCGCAGGCAGATTGAAGCGTTTTATCCCGATGGCCAACTTGGCAAGGGTTTCGCTGTCGGTTAAGGTATGCACCTCGTAGGGACTGGGATCTTCTTTTTTTGAATCCGAATCGCTCTGCGACAGACGGGGTGCAAAATAATGACCATAAGCTGATAAGGTTTGAACCCCGAATTGCTGGTGAAGAAAGGATGCGAAGATATATTTTGTGTAGGAATCCAACGCGCGGTTCAATTCTCCCGCATTTGTCAGCAACCAGCGCCAGCGTTGACCGTCGGATGTTGCCGAATCGAAACTATCCGGAACTCTGTGAAAGACAGGCAGACCGGTCGCGTCCACCGGTGCGCCCTGGATGCGGCTGTATCCATAACCGTGGCCGGGTTCATAATCGGGCAAGCGGGTTAAATCGGTTAAATACTGAAGCCGCCAAGCTTGGTTGTAACCACTGTATTGACTGATCATACCGGCAAACTCGAGATAAAAATCAGCGACTTCGTTTTTTGTCGGCTCTTTAAAGGCTAGATTCAGCGCGCGGTTCATCAGCTGCAATGCACTGACGCGATCGCGTTGGATGGCGTTCACATATTTGCCTCCGCCGCGATGGCCGCCGCGCTGAAATTCGCCAGCTACCATATAACCCCAGTGATTGTTTTGGTGATAACTTCGGGCAGCTGCTTGCAGTAGACGCCAGTTATCGTAGTGTTTTGCAATCACCTCTGCGCGAAAGCCGTCCAGTTCACTCAGACGGTTCAAATTACGCAGGCACTGCCATGCTTGAATCAGATCGTTTCCGATCATTTTCGGATCATTGGCCAGTTCAAGGCACAATCTGCGATATGATTGATAGGCCACTTTCCAATTGCCGTCTTGAAAGGCTTTATCTGCTTGTTTTCGGATTCCGATATGGTCGGTCTGTTGGGCCCACAAGGAGGCAGGGGCCAGGGTTAGCAAAATTATAAAGCAGGCGGTTTGAACCTTTTTCATGGGGCGGTTCCTCCAAAAGAATGACGAATGGCGATTGACGATTGACGATTGACGAATTAAGGAATACTGCCGATTTAAAACCAGATGAATTCAACAAACCTTTAAACCCGTGAACGGTTAATGCATTCCTTTTAGTCTATAAAGTTATGTTATGGGGTGTCAACACGCGCACAAAGCTTTTACATAAGTTTTACAATGCTTGACGTTTATCGAGAATGGCGATAAACTATTGTATTCA
>JBAVYC010001371.1:0-2712 GCA_049698595.1 Desulfobacterales bacterium
GGATAGGCCTGGAGATCGTCCATCACACTTGAGGGAACCGTTTTGATATGTCTGCCCAGCCGCCGCTGAAGTCTTTTAATTGTCCAATTGACAAGCAGAGGAATGTCTTCGGTACGTTCTCTCAGCGGCGGGATTGATAATGGGAACACATTCAGGCGATACCAAAGGTCGTCTCTAAAGCGGCCCTTGCTTACATCCTCTTTCAGGTTTCTATTGGTTGCCGCGATGACGCGCACATCTGTGTTTCTCACCTGAGAGCTGCCCAATCGCTCAAACTCACCGTCCTGAAGAACTCTGAGCAGCTTTTGCTGTAGCACTAAAGGCAATTCTCCGATCTCGTCTAAGAATATGGTGGCGCCGTCGGCAAGCTCGAAACGCCCGATTCTTTTTTCGACGGCACCTGTGAATGCTCCTTTTTCATGGCCGAAAAGCTCCGATTCAATTAAGTTGGCCGGCAAACCTGCGCAATCCACCTTGATCAGCGGCCGCTCCTTTCTGCTACTTCTACTGTGGAGGGCACGGGCGATAAGCTCTTTGCCAGTACCGGATTCACCGTGTATCAGTACTGTCGTATCAGTGGGTGCGATCTGCTCCAGGCTGAACAGAACATATTTGAAAACCTCACTTTCACCGATGATGTTTCCATAGTCATGCATCAGCTTGATCTCTTCACCCAGGTAGGTGCAATCCGCTTCAAGTTGATTTCTCAAAGCCTCCACTTCCGTCAATGCATCTCGAAGCTGTTGCTCTGCCTTTTTGCGCTCGGTGATGTCGATGGCAAAACCCATCAGCACGGGCTTGTCTCCCATCTTTGTTCGCACCGCTGTATATACGTGGGGTATTTTCTTGCCGCTTTTGGTCACAAGTGTCGCCTCTACCGTCACTTCTCCCTCGGTGAATATTTTTTCTACAGCAGCCGTGACCTTCTGGTGCTCATCTTCATCAAAAAAATCGGTCGGAACCATGTTCACATAATCATCGGCCGAGTACTCCGTGATTTCATCATGTCTTTTGTTCCATCGAATAAGCTGCGGCCGATCATCCCAGATGTAAAAGGTCCCCGGTAAGTTTTCAAGGATCTCATCCAAAATCTTTTTCTCCGCCGTCAACAGATCGTTGGAACGTTTAAGCTCAGTTATTTCACGCTTTAAATTGGCAACCAATATTTTCAAATTTTCAGTTTTAATTGTCTCCGGCATTTTCAGTACCATTAAATGTCTGTCATTCGAGAAAAATTCCCAGTTCCAAAGGTTTGCTATTTCAAGTTAACCATACATACATAATCAATGACTAGAGACAGATTGAATAGTTCTGATGATATTCTCAGGGTTTTATTAGCATTTGATATGTGGGGACTAATTGCCACATTGCCCGGGGCGTCGGATTATATAATTCATACGCGAGTCTACAGCAATTTGCAAGTGCCCCGAGAACGAACCGGTTTGCAGCATCTGACCGGGAGAAAAATCGAAAGCCTTGGCGGCCACGGCCTTACCGGGCGCCGGCTGCGCGCCTTCAGGGCTGTAGCCCTCAGGAGGATTCACCAGGAATTTGGCCAGAAAGCAGACCACTCCGAGAAACGCCACACCAAAAATAAACATGGCGAGGCTCAGACCGACTTTCGCGATGAGATAAATAGAGAGCGGGGCAATGTAAACCGAGGCCAGACCGAAACCAGCCACCACGGTACCCGCGATCATACCGGTCTTGGAGGGCGGGAACCACTTGATCGCCGGCGGCGTGGCCGACGCGTAGCCGAATCCGAGTCCCAGCCCGGTGAGAACGCCGAATCCCAGGATCCAGAAAAACAGGGAGTTAGACTGGGAGATCATCATCAACCCAGCACCGGTGAGGACACCACCGATGACAGCCGTGATGCGCGGACTGAGTTTGTCCTGTATTCTGCCGGCGAAGACCATTGCGATGGTGAACATCAGACAGCACACGGCGAACGGGTCGTTGAGTGATGCAATATCCCAGTTAAATCGACCGTCCCCGGCAAGGATGGATTCCTGGATCGCCTGCTTAAAAATACTCCAGGTGTACAGAATTCCCAGGGCAAGATTGATCCCCAGCCCAGCCATGGTTACGCTCCAACCTCTGTTCCTGTTCTCGTTCATCTTGGTCTCTCCCTTTTTTAAGGATCTTGATATGATCAATTTAGGTTTGCATGACGGCCTCCGACGTCGATCATACAGGCGACTCCGCCTGTTTGATGATGCCGGTCATTCTTTCGGTCTCCTGGATGATGATGTCCAAAAATTCCCGTCGTTTTTTGCCGTTAATGTCCGGATAATCATGCAGGATTTCCGTCAGCGAGCGCACGGAAGTGAGCGGTGTTCGCAAATCATGGATTACCCTGGTAAAGCCATCGTCCGCCATTTTCGGTCTCTCCTTCCTGTTTAAGACAGCGGCTGCCGTAAAGGGCAGCTCCTATGACTTTGATTCATTTGTTAGGTAGTCAGCAATTACTTGATAAGAACCATCGCAAGTAACATGCCAGAATGGGTTATCCGACATAACCAGTTGAAATAGATAAAATTTATTTCAATATGGTGTTAATCGAGAGGAATTGGAGGCCTACAACTAAAATTGTGAATTTGGGGCTCGGTTCCGAAATCGGCTGTTGTTGGGTTTCACAATTCGCAATAACACCGGCAAAATGTAGGTTAGGTTGAGTGCAACGAAACCCAACAAAGCCTGGAGCAGGCT
>JBAVYC010001372.1:0-2845 GCA_049698595.1 Desulfobacterales bacterium
GTAATAGGTTTTGAGTTCTGAACTGAGATTGTCGGGCTCTTGCGACAATGCGTCCCCGGTTCACTATCAAAAAATAGAAAACCTCGTTGCGCTTGAGCAATCAAGCGGATAGTATTTTTTTGATGCATTTTTAGAACTGTAAAGGAAAACGCTATGAAACTTTTAGAAAAAATTCTTGTGGCTACAAACTTTGACAAGGATTCCGATCAAACCGTTCAAGCGGCTGTATCGGTGGCAAAAACATTTAACTCGGAAATTATCCTGCTGCATGTGATACCGGAGGTGTCCGGTTTTCCAACAGCTGTGGGAAACCTAAAAAAGAAAGTTAGGGAACGATTGCAGAACCTCCAAAGTGATATTGAAAAAGCCGACGTCCGGGTGACTGAAACGACGATGCTGTCAGGCGTCCCGTTTGATCAGATTGTGCGACATGCGGACCAGCACGATGCGAATGTAATCATCATGGGAGCCGGTGAAAAAAGCGATGATAATCCGTTCCGCCTTGGCATCACCGCAGAAATTCAGCCAGGCTTCATTTCGCGTACAACCTATTCAAACTTTCATGATCCCGGAGAATTTCTCGTGACTATGGAATGGGAAACATCTGATGATTGGATCAAATGGATGAATCATCAAGATGCCAAGGATCTGCAGTGGCAGATAGATTCACTCATAGGAGAAAAAACCTTATTTGAAGTATACAAGCCCGAGGACTTTTAGGAAGTCTGTAGCGCCCCCATTTATAGCCGACACGATCTTTATTTGCTTTAAGCGCAATATAGCTGATGGCTTCGTCATTTCCGACGAACTTTCGATAGCGATACTCTTGGGAAATTCAATGGACGTATTCAAGGTTTAAAGTTTATAGATTGGACCATGCGCCTGTTGCGGCGACGGGGACTCCCTGCATACCCCAGGATGGGCTCCTTTGTAAAAATATTCATCATTGCCGATTTCGCTTTCACTCGATTTCCAGCGTACATACCTGAGTGGCATTCAAAATGATTTAAGCAATGAACTTTGCCTGAATATTAATGTCGATCACACCGTCGATCTCCGCCACTCTGCGCTTTAGGAACAGAACATCCTGCGGGTGGTCGAGGGTGGTGCGAATTTGAACGGCGCCTTTTACGATCGTAACGATAACATTTACGCCCTGGAACCTGCGGTGGGTTTGGGCGAGCTCCATGATCTTACGCTGGATAACCGCGTCGCTTTGCGAATACACTCCTGCATGTCTTTATGCACCATAATATTTTTCCTAATGATAATTAGCGCGATATTGCTCATTCCGGCAGCAAATCATAAAGATAGCGCATGGTATCGGATCTCGTAACGATGCCGATGACTCGGCCGTTATCCACCACCGGCAGGCGGCCGATGTCATGCTGTATCATCAGATGGGCCGCCTGCATCGGATTTCTCCCCGGTTTTATGGTGACGACATCTCTGGTCATAAACGCCCTCACCGGGGCATTTAATGCCGACTTTTTTCTTGCTCTCTAAAAATCCCGTCTGGATATGATGCCCACAAGCCTGCCGTCATCCATGACCGGTATCCCCATATGCCCCTTCTCCCGCAAGACAGTGTAAACCTTTTTCATACGTGTTTCAGGAGATACCGTCACAACCGGATAGGACATTAGGTCGCTTATCTGGATAGAAGTCGGTTGATTGCCGCTGATCAGTTTGACGATCATTTGTTCCACGGCATCAGGGTCGACGGATTTGATCAAGGCGAAACCGGCGGCCGGATGGCCGCCTCCGCCCAAAGCGCGCATGATGAGCCCTACATCGAACCCATCTGCCCCGCTGCGGCCGATGACAATAATATTGCCGCGTTTGGGGTGGACAAAAATACCAAAAGCCGCATCGACATTTAAAATTTCCCGATACATCCCGACCACCACTGCCAGGTTGTTCACATGTCCGGTTATGTCCAGTTTGTTGATGGCGATCTGATAACCGCCGAACCGCTTTGTTTGGACTGACTGCAGCATCTCGGTTAAAATTGTTCTTTGGCTTTCACCATAGGCCGGGCGCAAAAATGAGTTGAGAACATTTAAATCTGCGCCCTGTTGTAAAAGGTAAGCCGCGGCAAGGGCATCCTCTGCTTTTGTGGCGGGAAACGTCAGATTGCCGGTGTCTTCATAAATCCCGGCTAAAAAAAGGGTGGCCTGTATGGGGGTGAGTTTTTGGTTTTGTTGCTTTAAATTTCGGATCAACAACGTGACCGTTGCCCCAACCGTTTCCTCGCATTTCCAGGTCGCGTCGATATCGCCTTGGTTTAAATGATGATCCCACAGGAATATTTCAAGGCTTTCTTTTTCTTTCAGCTTGTCCATTTGATCAAGGCGTTCCCATCTGTTCGTATCGACAACGATCAGGCTCATTACCTCGTCAAGTTCGATTCCAGGCGGTGTGTGTATTTCAAACAGGTCTTTATGGATCGATAAAAAAGCCTTAACGTTCGGATTCAGGCTATTGGGCAGCACCGCAACCGCCTCGGGATACAGAATCTTTGCCGCCAACACGGAAGCTGCGGCGTCAAAGTCGACGCCCTTATGGGTCGTTATGATCTGCATACAGACCTCCTGAAGACTGATTTAAAATCCTTTTCCAGTAGTGGACCCCGAAAGGTTCCACCGACCCGTTGAGAAAACGGCGAATCCATGGAAAATAATAAATCCGAATGTTCGAATGTTTAAACGGTAAAACAAACGCACAACATCCTGGGAAACGCCTTCTATCCTTGCCGAAAACAGGTTCTGAAAGCCTATATAAGTAGTTCAAAGAATATAATGAGCCTCCCTGGAAGGTATGTCAAGGAGGCAGGCTTGCCAGA
>JBAVYC010001373.1:0-1796 GCA_049698595.1 Desulfobacterales bacterium
GGATGGCTGTTTTACAAAAGCATTATCAATGCTCCGCTCAAAGTTGTGATTCAATTCAAAAACGCCGAGGGAATCACGGCCGATAAAACAAAGGCGCTATACAAGGGACTCCCCGCCGGCAAGGTCAGCGAAGTCGCATTGAGCCGAAAAGACGATGCCGTTAACGTACAAATTGAATTTGATGCTTCTGTCGAACACCTGATTCGCCAGAACACCAAGTTCTGGCTGGTGACGCCCAACGTGAACATGTCCGGCGTTACTGGTTTGGAAACCATTATATCGGGCAACTATATTGCCATGAGGCCCGGGGACGGACCACCGGCATCCACGTTCAAGGCGCTGAATGGGCCGCCGCCGCTGGATGAAAGCGCTCCCGGATTACGCCTGATCCTAACTTCGCCGGAGCAGCCGTCGGTTCAAAACGGCAGTCCTGTTTATTATCGCCGTTACGAGGTGGGCTCTGTACAAACCCTTGCGATTGCCGAAGATAGTCAATCATTCAATATCGGCATCCATATCCTGCCGGAATATCAAAGCCTGGTGACCAAGGAATCCCGATTCTGGGACGCCAGCGGAATTCATGTTTCGGGAAGTATTTCGGATTTTGATATCCGCATGGAATCGTTTACCGCCATGCTCAGAGGCGGCATTGCCTTTGACAATCCGAATCTGGGTGAAACATCGGCGCCCGCCGAAGATATGGAGATATTCAAACTCTACAAAGATTATAAGGAGGCCCAGAGCGGCATTACAATTTTTATCCGCTTCGCTACCGGTCAGAGCTTGACCCCTAAAAGCACCAAAGTCCGCTTCAAGGGGATCGACATCGGATTGGTGGAGACGGTAAACGTGCTGCCCGATCTGTCCGGCGTCACCGCTACGGTCATGATGGATCCGCGCACCAACCGGGCGCTTCGGGAAGGCACACAGTTCTGGTTGGTATCTCCCAAGGTTAGCCTCTCTGAAGTATCCGGGCTCGAAACCCTTGTGGGCGGCAGCTATATCAATGTGAAGCCCAACCTTAAAGGAAAGCCCGCCCGACACTTTACCGCACTTAAAAAAGCGCCGGGGGAAACCGCCGACCCGGGCCAGCTTGAGATAGTCCTGCAGGGAAACAGTCGCGGATCGCTTAAAGCCCGGTCTCCGGTCTACTTCCGGCAGGTTCAGGTGGGTGAAATCTCCGATTACGAGCTGGCCTCGACCGGTGATGCAGTCAATATATTCGTGATTATCTACAAAAAATATGTGCCTTTGGTGCGTGAAAACAGCGTCTTTTTCAATGTCAGCGGCATGGATTTCGGGCTGTTCTCCGGGTTGAAAACCGAATCTTTGGAAGCACTGGTTTCAGGAGGCGTAGCTTTTGCCACACCTGAAGGGGACGCCATGGGCAAGCGGGCCCAAAAGGGCCGCATCTTCCAACTGCATGACAAAGCCGAGGGGTCATGGCTCCGATGGACGCCGCGAATCCCTTTGGAACTGAAGAAATCACCGCCCAAAAAAAAGTTCCCAAAACCGACGGCGGAGACATCACCGGCGACTTTCGAAAACGAAGTAGAACCTTAAATTGTCAATTAAAGTTCGTTTTTCTAAATTTAAGGTTTTACTCCAATAGAAGCATAATGTCACCAGCAAACAATTGCATTCAGAGGATTTCATTTCGCTGCGTTTCATGCATCCCCGACACCTTATCGCAGCCTTGGCTCCATCTCAGATAGATTGAGACCTTACCTTATCCTCTCCATACAAATTGCCTTTCTCATTTCCCGTTAGCCAAGAGTTCTCTAAAACTGTCGGCC
>JBAVYC010001374.1:0-2057 GCA_049698595.1 Desulfobacterales bacterium
ATATATCAATACCCGTTCCTAATTTTACTACAGGTCAGTCCCAATCTTTTCATAGTGGCATTTCTTACGGTACTCGCCCTACAAATACTGTTTGAATACACCGATATTGAAAGTCAGGGTGGTGGAAAATATGATCGCCAGCATTCAGATCAGTAAGCTTCCGCCATAAATCTGATTCTTCTGCCGGTAAATCCGCCCGCTCGGATAGACCGGCATAATACTCGAGAAAAGCACCCACGAAATTTTTTTCAACAGGACGCAAAGGCTGAGAACGGACAATTAATGTCGGCTTTTGTCGTAGTTCGATCAGTCCAACTTCGCGCAGCCAATGCGGTAAACTTAGCGTACGGAAATCATAATAGGATTCTTGATTGCCCATGCGACATAGTTCTTCATGTAGATGTAGAAACAACATTGGCGTAGTAGGTTGCACCTGCTGTGCTGTGATATCATACTCCTTGATAGCAATCAAACCACCAGATCGAACGATTCGCCGGAACTCTTGGAGCATGGTCAGCAATTCAGTATCGCTGAGGTATTGGCTCGTATTTGCACACCAAACGGCATCAAAACTCTGATCCGCGTAGGGCAGATCAAGAATGGTGCCCACACGTGCATCTACGGGGGCAGACCACCTGCCCTGGCTCGCATGTTCTTCCACAATGCGTATATTTTCAGGTGCCAAATCTATAGCACTTACCTTTCCTCCACTGCCCACAAGCTCTGTCATGAGGGGCAAATAACTACCAGTGCCACAGCCTGCGTCGAGTACCTGCCAGTTGGATTGGATGCCGACCCAGCTTAACATCTGCTCATACTCTGGCTGCATGGCCAGGAAATGCATATCTATCCAATCGGTCGATGCCAGATCTTGACCCATTGAACTGGCATGAACCTCTGGGCTTTGATTTGAACTCTTCATAGTTGTTTATCTCTCCAATAATTTGATGAAAGTATGACCACTTACTTGATCGAGGGAACTGCTTCCGTTGGACACGTTTCGTAAAATAAGAAAAGGTGGAAAGAGAAACAACACTATCCTGATATGTAAGGTGTTAGTTTCCTTTTTATACAAACGTCGTCTAACGGCCTTTAGCTACTAAACACGACGTATTAGTCTAAGGGTTTGTTGTTCCATATTTGACGAAAAATCTTCCAGCCCGCCGCTTCTTTCCTTAGCAACCAGAAAATTCGAAACTTAATCGTATTCGGGTCACCTCCAGCCCGTGGTGTGAGTACACCGTCAACTGTACCGATGGCGTAAGCAAAATCATTCTGAACCTCGACTTCTTCTGGCTGCGGATCCACCTTGAACATAAACTTGTCAAACAATCCTTGGATTCCGTTTTTAATTCCTTCTTTGCTCTTCTGGTCAGGGCCGTTGGGAGGTGCCCAAAGGACATCGTCAGAGTACATATCCGCATATCCTGCGGCATCGTGCGCCATGACAAGATTTCCGTAAGTCTCAGACAGGAGCTTCTTTATGACGGTAACATCTTCTCCAGAGCTAATTGTCATTTCATTTTCCTCCTCACTAAGTGATTTAATGACTCCAATTATTTTTAATAGTTGTTTGACCGCTTAGAACATTATCGGTTTAGGCTGGCGCAAGGCATACGCATGGCACGATAGTAGCATCACCATTTTCTCTGGCATATGCCTCAAACATTGACAATGCTGCCTCTATTGAATTGACCGCACTAAGTATGTCCAGGTTGAGATTCTTTTCCCTGGAACTGATATCTGCGCCTATAGCCTTCGCCGCCACGCCTTCAATTTTTCAGTTGAGAGTTGTTGGTTTTATAACATCTCTTTGTAGGAAGAAGAAGGCGGGCGAATCTCGTGTAATGAACTTGGTTGAAATGATTACCCGATCTCCCAAAAGAGCCAAAAAAGCATCCAAAGTCCTGTCAGGAACTGGATATGCACAAATTGAGGGGGTTCTCCATTGAATCTTTACATTATTATTAGGTTAAAGTTTTCTGGAAAACAGAATCTATTTGAGCAGGAAGGGTCATTTCAATTCAGAAGATAGGGGCAAGAGGATAGGTTATTCC
>JBAVYC010001375.1:0-2867 GCA_049698595.1 Desulfobacterales bacterium
GTTTATAGTAAATCGAATTCCAAACTTCAAAAATGTCCAAGATTATATACTCGATCTTATTATGGTATATTAACCGCAGACGCACGCAGACGGCCGCAGACCATGCAGCTGAATGCTGTCACATTAACCTGTTGTTTTTGCCGAAGGGCAGGTGGTTTTTGTCCGGCCTCCTGCCCCGCTTGCCCAATGAAATCTTTGTTGCCGTTATTTCATCGGGGTTAAATTTTGGCCAAACAGCAAAGTGCATTTAACCGGGGTCGGCCGGACAAAATGTCTGCGTATGTCGGCGTCGGTCCGCGGTTAATTTAATCTTTTTTTTGTTTTTATGAACATTTAATATTTTCAGGGATTCTTCTTTTTACCGTGTGCAATCAATGTTTGGATAGAAAATCGCTGATTTTTTTATGCCGATCAGGAAAGATCTTGATCGGAAGCCTCCAAAGTGCTACCGAAGGTAGTATGTGTTATTTGAAATCCGGATATCGTAATTTAACGTCTCGAAATTTCTACAAGTCGTTGGAAATATAGCGTTTGTTATGGCCACCCAAGTTAGGAAGCCACATGGAATGATTCCATTGTTCCATCATTCCAATTGCGGAGCGAAGCGGAGCTAAGTTCAACCCAACCTTTCATTAGGGCGAATTCCATGCCGATCTATCTCTTTTACGCAGCGAACCTGTTGCTCCTGCTCTCCTCTCTCCTGGTTTTTCGCCTGAAAAGCGAAGAACGGCGCTTTTCTCTCGCGCTGATCCAGGCCTTGCTATGTTTGCCGATCCTGGCCGCTGAATACATCTACCTGGCATACCACTTAGAACCCCGGGTCGTGCCGCTGCTCCTTGTTTCCGAAACTGTTTTTGCCTTACTCTGGTTTGGCATGGCCTACCGGCTGCGCAGGCTGACCGTTACGCCGGCGCAGCAATCCCGTCTGTCTTTCTTGATACATTTTTTTATTGGCACCGTGATGGCCGCGCTGATTGGCTATTGCCTGATCACCCCCCCAGCCATCCGTACCCGCATAGCAGATCATAGTCTTGTCTTTAACCTGAATGGATCGGTCTATTTTTATGCCATTATTCTGCTGATATCTGTGCTTGCCATGGCATGGCACCTGGAAAAATTCTGGCGCACACTGGAACCGGCACGCCGCTGGGAATATAAATTCCTGGTGGTCGGCGGGTACCTGATCTGTGGGACAATGGCCTGGGCTGCCTCTTACCGCCTCACGTTTCTGCGGCTCGTTCCCGATCATTTTCTGCTTGCTGCTGTGCTTGTGCTTGTTGGCTGGTCCTTTATGTGTTACGCAACCACCCACCACAGGCTGCTAAACCGCAAGATGTTTGTATCCCGCAAAATCGTCTACGCCTTTGTGACACCATCCATTTTGGCCGTATATCTTTTAGCTCTTGGAATTATCTCTTTGATCATGCGATCATTCGGGCTGCCCCTTCCTTTTGTTCTGCGTTGGCTGTTTCTGGCTCTCGGGCTAGTTGCCATTGGTTTATTTGCCGTCTCCGGGAAGCTGCGCCGCCGGATCCAGTTCTTTATCAGCACCCATTTTTATGTCAACAAATACGAGTATCGGGACGAGTGGTTGGCTCTTTCCCGCCAACTTCAAGGGGCCTTAACCGAAGCCGATGTGATCAAGGCTCTGCGCCAGGTACTGTCCGAAAGTTTATACACCACCAATCTTATCATATGGCTTGGGGATCCGAGCCATGGTTACAGAATTGTTTCTCCCAATGGAAACCCGGACGGCAACGCCAATGCCCTTGCTCCCGACGACCCGCTGGTTGGATTCCTCCAGAAACATCCCTATTTCGATGTCAACGAAAAAGAAGCTGACGGGACCTGGAAAGCGGTGGCCCAGAGAAAGGAGGAATTTCTGACGGATCTCAACCTGGTGCTCACGGCACCGCTTTTCATCGGGGAACAGCTCGTTGGCCTGATCGGTCTCGGACCGGAATTCACCGGAGGCCGTTATGGCCACGACGACTTTGACCTGCTGACTGCCCTGGGCACCCAGGCGGCTTCCGCCTTGCTGGCAGCGCGCATGAGCGAGAAATTGGCCCATGCCCGTGAGCGCCGCGCCTGGGACAGGCTGTCGGCCTTTGTCCTCCACGATGTTAAAAATGCAGCCACCATGCTCGCGCTGGCCAGTGAGAATGCCGCTGATCATATCCAGAACCCCGCGTTTCAGCAGGACATGCTGGCGGCCGTAAATGATGCCCTCGCAAGAATGACCAAAGTGCAGGAGCGTTTGAACTTGCTCAAAGGAGAGGTTGCCCCGCTGTGGCAGGATATGGAACTTAGGCAGTTTCTCGAAGACCACTGCGCACAATTGGGGAAAAAGTTGGGGGCTATGGACATCGCTCTCGACTGCCGGACGTCAATCCGGGTAAATTCCGATCCGCAGCTCTTGCTCCGCATCTTGGAAAACCTGCTGCTAAACGCCCTGGAGGCCGGCGGTGACGGGCGAGTGCTGCGGATAACCGCCGCCAGGGATGACGATCAGGGGCAGGCGGTCATAGAGTTCACGGACAACGGGCCGGGGATTGCCGCGGATCTTTTGCCCGACGCGCTATTTGAGCCCTTCAAGACCACCAAGGCCAAAGGAACGGGTATCGGCCTCTGGCAGGTACAGCGTCTGGTGACAAGCCTGAAAGGGACCATATCCGCTGAAAATGTTGAAAGGGGCGGCGCCCGGTTTGTGGTCAGACTGCCGCTGGTGGGTGTCGAAAAATCTGGCGGTGACTGAAACAGTAAAATATTTCGACACCTTTTTGATCAGTTTATACCGAGCAATTTTCGGTGTCTTCCGGATAGTACCCGTTTAATGAAAGATTACAAATCCTTATGCAGCTTTTAAC
>JBAVYC010001376.1:0-3823 GCA_049698595.1 Desulfobacterales bacterium
AAAGGATACAGAATCAATTGTAACGCCGTCTGCAGGAATAATTTGAGATCCAGATACGCGGGGTAAATTCAGGCCTGAGATTCTGTCGGAATATCGTTTGGTATTATGGTAAAATCCTAAGACCGAAATCCTCATAGGCTACAATTTTTCTGTCTTTTGATATCAGTACCATTTTTTCTCGGATGGCCTGCCAAATGAGCATTCGGTCAAAAGGGTCTTTATGGGTGGTACGAGGGAGGTGGTGAAAAGAAGCGGCGTCTTCGGCACTGAGACCGAGAAGCTCGAATCTCATTTGGTTCGCAAATTCCGGCAGGGCATCAGGCGTGATACCTTCTAACTCCAGTTTATTAAGAGAAAATTTCAGCGCGATCTCCCAAAATGTAATTGTGCTTACAAAAATTCTGTTGTCGGATTCTTTTATTATTTTAGCTACATACATCGAAATTTTTTCCGGTGAGAAAAGAGACCACAAAAAAATATGAGTATCAATGAGATATTTCATGATGCAAGTAATTCTTCATCACTAATTTGAAAATCGTCACCAATAATGCATTTGGCTTTACCTTTAAGAACTCCAAGAGGGCGCGGTGAATCAGAAACATATTTGTCATAGGGAACCAGAACGGCAATTTTCTTCTCCTTTTTCCCGAAACTAATTATTATTTCTTCACCAGCCTGAACCCTTTGCAATATATGAGAAAATTTGCTCTTCAATTCTCCTACCTTAAGAGTTTCCATTAATGATCTCCCTGCCAATTTGTTGATAAATTAAACCAAAATCATATTAAACTTCATTGGCCAACTTGTCAAGTTGTCAAGAAAAAAAATGGGAAATGCCTTGATCAACCGTCCTTTTCCGTCATATAGCAAATATGGCCTAAATCCACTATAACCATTATTGTTAATTTGGATAGGTGTTTATTGTTTCCGCCCCTCGCAATAGACACTGCAGAGCGCTGAGAAAGCTGTAATACCATTAAAATAAAATTAAGGAGAAAAGGCATGAAAACTGCGGAAGACATTCTTGAGGACAAGCAACGCGACATGGTATCCATTGCGTGGGATCAGACGGTTCATCAGGCTTGTCGGAAAATGGTTGATAACAAAATCGGCGCAATTCTGGTAAAAAAAGACGACGAATTTGTGGGAATCTGGTCGGAACGCGATCTTTTACGCCACATCACCTCCGAAGGATTCGACCCCAAAAAGGCAAAAGTCGGCGACTATATGACCTCCCCGCTTCGCACCGCAAGTTACAGTACCCGCATTTACAAGCTGGAAGAAATGTTTCTGGGATTGTTTCTGAGACACCTCATTATCGAAAAAGAGGGCGAGTACATCGGCATGCTGTCAATCGGAGATGTTCTCAGAGCCGGCCTGCTTGAAAAAGATCGGCAGTTTAAGGATATCAGCGATTTTGTCAGCTGGGACTATTATGAGAACTGGAAAGCGGGGAGGAGTAAGAAAAAGTGAGTTCGTATTGTAGCGTTGGTGTTTCGCATTCGTCGGAGACATACTAATTCATCATGATCCAAAATAACCGATTTGAGCTGAAGCAAACCTCTGAGCATATTTGCCTCGGTTTTAGCACGGAACACCCTGTCCTCAGTTCAGCTGTTTTTAACGGCGGTGCATGTCACGCTTCTAATATTCTAATTATGAAGGTGGCAGAAAATTTCAAGGGCACCAAAAAAATAGTGGAAACTCCTGAAAATACCCTTGCGGAATATTGCAGACAGCTTCAACTCCGCGGAACCACTGTCGGTATGATGACATCCGCATCCATGGATTCCTTCAGGCGGGTTTCCAGGTCCTCCCAAGGAGTTGAAATTTCCGCCCTGGTTACGGCCGGGATTTCCAATGCGCGCTGCGCAGGTGATAGAGCCGACTGGCGGACATTCCAGCCGGACGCCAACCCAACCGGAACCATCAACATCATCATTTTAACAAATGCAACGATGTCCCCGGCGGCCATGGTGGAATCCGTGATGCTGGCCACTGAAGCAAAAACCGTTGCGATGCGAAAGCTCGGCCTAAAAAGCCCGGTTTCCGGGACTATCGCCACCGGAACGGGTACCGATGCGATTGCGGTTGCCAACGGATTCGGCTCCGGGACTATCCGCTACTGTGGCAAGCACGTACTTTTCGGTGAGATGCTTGCATCAGCTGTGATCGAAGCCATCACGGAATCATTAAAAATTCGAATGTCTGAGGCAAGGAAATGAACGATAATAAAAACCTTTATGAAGATCGAGCCCGACGAATGGTCGAGCGATGGGCTTGAAAACGTAATGAGGCGAATAGAAACCAGCCCTCCATCGAGATCAATCATCAACGAAGCGTCTCTCTTCCGTTTATTGATCCAGACAGCATCTGGCAGATGATGCCTGCCCGGCTAACCAATCACCGAAAAGCTGCTGTCCGGATTGATCTCTCTGAGACGTGAATAGAAACCTACATTAAACGATCTTGTGGTATATTTCATATAAAACTGCAGCGGATTGTTGTCATGGTCGTGTCCGGCTTCCACTTTATCTATCAGTTCAGCCATCATGACCCCCGCCACCGGGGCATTTTTGTACTGGTTTCCGGAAGAGCCGATGGCCATGTAGAAACCGGGCAGATCCGATTTGTCATATATGGGAATCCAGTCGTCAGAGACGTCGTAGAGGTCAACGACGCCCTGTTTTTGATTCGGCACCGGCAGCCCCTCGATACGCTGGGCTTCGCGCATGGCCTGGGCGGTCCACTGTTTGGTGAAGCTGGTGTCATAATTGTCCGGATCGACATATTCACGCTCATCGCACTCAGGGTCTTCCGAGCCCACCAGGATGTGATTACCCGTCTCCGGTCTCGAATAGCAGCCGATGTCGCCGTCGGAGATGATCGTCCCGACCTTCTGGTAGTCGATGCCGTCAGGGGCCGGAACATGACAGACTTCCTGGCGCAGGGCGCGGGTCTTGATATTCATGCCGTCTTCCACACCGGCCATGCGGTTGATGATATAGGAGTGCGGACCGGCGACATTGACGACAATGCGTGCATCGATCCGGGTTCCATCCTTTAACGTAACGCCGGCCACCCGGCCGTTTTCTTGTCGGATCTCGACGACCTCGGCGTCAAACATAAACTGTCCGCCTTTGGCTTCGGCGGCGCGTTGAAGGTTATGGGTGGAAAGCTGCGGGTCGGTGATGTAGCCCGACTCCGGCACAAAAATCGCCCCGCCCAGGGCCTCACCGGTGGGCTTGCCAAAATCGGGATCATCGGGCAGCTTGACCGGAAAGTATTTGCGGGTATCCAAAAAAGGCACTTTCTTTTTAATCCCGGCGATATCGAGCTCTTCGTATTCAACCCCCAGGTCGTCAAGACTGGCCATGACATTTTTAAGGTACTTGTTGTGGGCCGTTTTCATCACCAGGCAACCGGTATTAATGTACTGCGCCTCACCCAGCTCGTCTGCCGCCTCCAGATATTCGGTCCAGTTGAGCCAGTAATAATACCCTTCGCGGGCCATGGCAACGCCATCCGGCGTGGAATAATGGAGACGAATGATGGCACACGAGCCGGAAGTAGAGCCGTAACCGGCCGATGGCAGTTTGTCCACGTTGAGTGTTTTGTAGCCTTGCTTGGCCAGTTCGAATGCGGTGGCGGCACCGATGATGCCGGCTCCAATGATAATGGCGTCATATTGTTTATTCACGGATACTCCTCCTAATTTTATCTATTGAAAAAGAATTTTTGCTTATTATTCCCAATTTATTGGTACACGTCGGCAGAATAACCAGCACCAAATCCGGCTGAAGAAAATAAGATAGTTGCCAGT
>JBAVYC010001377.1:0-3187 GCA_049698595.1 Desulfobacterales bacterium
TTGTTTGATGGCTATCTTGAAACAGCGAACAGAAAAAGTCTGGCACAAAAGCGGCATAGTCTTATCATCTTCAGATTCGGTGGGGGGTATGATTAAGTAATTTTTTCAGATAAAAAAGCCATAACAGCATTGAATTTCAGTGTCAAGCATTGAAACTATGAGCATAGAGTCTGATCTGAAACGCATATTAGCTATGAATGGACAATCGTAAACAATTGCATGTATCATCTGGATAATAAAAATATCTTCGAATCAAAAAAGTTGCGATACCTCCAAGAAATTTGGAATTTTGAAGAGCCAAAAAAACTTGTGATATCATTAATCTCAGTTCTTAGGATAGAGTTCCATCTTTCTGCTATCTTGCATCTAATAGCTAACCAAAATGTGATAATCTTACCTGCATGAAATGATAGCATCGCCATGGCGGTGTCAATTTGTTGGGATTTCGAAGTTGATCAGAAATTTAGGGTACAGGTGTGCAAAATGAAATATTGGCTGACAATAATGGTGATGATCATTCTGGTGGCCTGCGCAGCCCATCCAAACAAGACTGCCCTTACAAGTAATTCCGCTGCACCGGGGAATTCAAAAAAGATGGATAAATCACCTGAAAAGTCTTCTGGTCAACTTATTAAATCTCCCCATGGGTATGTGGTCAATGGTCCAACCGGAAGGTTTGGCGGTTTTTTGGGAGACTGCTCCAGTGATGAAAATTTTCAACATTACTGGATGTGCCTGGATGAAAACGCGGGTAACGGCGGGTTCAAGTAGATATCCGGCACAAAATGTTGCTGTGGCCCGACCCCCGGAGTACGCTCCATGCGGAGCTCCCCGGCTACGCCGAGTATGTGACTCGGGTTCGGTCCCGCTTGATCCCAGGCGTCTGGTAACCGGGAGGAGTACTGTCACGTGTCGGTCGGCCCGCACCGGCGCACGTTTTCAGCCGGCGCACTAGACTACAGCTGAACGCCTGATCAGTTATCGCAGTTATCTGAATCTCCAACGTATTTGGAAAATTTATCGGCGATAAATATCATTTCATATTCAAGGGCGCTTTTAGCTTATGCTAAATTATTTGACAACGGCCAATGCCAGGGTAATTCTATGATTTATCTGCAATCAGGGTTAACCTGTGTTGTGCTGTCATTTTTCTAAATCATGCTAAGGCAAGAAGCATGACCCCGGAGCTCCGTCAAATTTGGGGAAATTTTTAAGCATATCGGAACTTTAGCCGAGTTGCCGATACTCCGTGTATCTGCTCAGGATCATGCCTGAGTGGTCTATTGAAGGTTGGAAACAAAGACAGTTGGTAATATTTGCAAGAATTATTGGTCTGCGATAATTTGTTTTTATCGCAGATTTAGAAACTTAGAAGAAGTCAATTAATCGGTGGATTTAATGATCACCGAGGTAATATCATCTTCAATTTTGGCGCCTTTTTGGAAACTTTTTAAAGATTCTATCATTGCATTGAGAATTTCATTTGCCGTCAAAGATGATTTGTTTCGAAGGATATCGTAGATGGGTTCTTTACCAAACATTTCCCCCTGAAGGTTGCGGGCTTCCCAGAACCCGTCGGTGCCCAGAAAAATTATCTGTCCATTCTTAAGCGGTGGTTTTGTATAGGCTTCCACATTCCAATCTTTATCCACCCCAAGAGCCATACCCGTGCCTCCCAGCTCTTCAAATTCATTTGTATTCGGATCATAAAAAATAGCGGGATCATGTCCGGCACGAACATATTGAAGATGCTTGCTTCTTGGGTCAACTGTCAGATAAAACATCGTAACAAATTGACCCGAATCCTCCACATCTTGGACCAGTTGGCGGTTTACATCGGATATAATGTCTGCAGCGCTCCCCCGCAAGGATGAGCGCTGGCGCAAAGATGAGCGAACAGCGGCCATCAGCAACGTAGAGGAAATACCATGTCCGGATACGTCTCCTATGGCTACACCTATTTGTGCATCTTCATTGCCATCACTGATTATAAAATCATAATAATCACCTCCTGTTTCATCACAATAAATACTGCTTCCTGCGATGTCCAACCCTTTGATTTGTGGAGTTACTGCTGGAAGTAGATTTTGCTGAACCTCTCTTGCCAGAGCTAAAGATTGGCGCATCCGAACCCTATCTTTCAATTCCGTAGCCATTTGGTTGATTACGTCTCCGGTATAACCAATTTCATCATTAGATCTGACAATAATTCTGCGATCAAAGTTGCCTCTACGGATATCCTTTAAGGTTTGAATGATCTCTTTCAAGGGCACAGCAAAATTTGCTATAACAAACTGGGTTACACTGAGACCAACGACAATGAAGAAAATGGAATTAGTGAAAATAGCTGCCCGGATCCCCTGCAGGACAACACCTGGGTCCTGTGATCCCGGCTTTGATAAATAGGATAATTGAATAAAAGATAAAAGTGGTATGATATTGCACGCGATCAGCAACGCCAGGAATCTTATAACAATCCGAATGCGTATGGTTTTAGAAGTATTGTACAGTCCTCCTTCGGGGAAAAAGAAGCGTGCCACGTATCTCTGGGAAATGTGTTCTAACAGGAAAAAAGACATCACCGCTGTGATCAACCCAGTATTCAAACATACAAGGAAAACGCGTGCAACCACTGGTTGAGGTTCACCAAAACCTTTATTTATATATGCAAAGAAAAATCCAGCAAAAATCCAAATACAGAGATTTAAGGTCATCATGTAGAAAGGTTCATTAAGTAATCGGCGGCGGGCAGTCTCAATAGTTTCATGAGAAGTTGTACGATTATGGAAGATATCATTCAAGGCTCGCCGAATGGGTCTCTCATAAATTAATGCGAATACTACGATAACTATCCCAAAAAAAAGATTGAATGCACCGCTAATAGGTGAAACCAATTGCCTTGACTCCTCAGATGGTATTGGTCCGCCCCGGAATATTAAATTTCCCATTAGAATATGGGCTACTGTATTGGCCAAAAGGACCCCTATCAACATCCAGTTCTGGAGCTGGATCAAGTCAAATCGCGTCAAAGGCTTTGAAGGGTCATTGGGGAGGGAAAAAAAATTTTCAACGTGGAAAAGTTTTGCCTTGAATTGGCCATATTTTCCCCCTTCTTTTAATATGGGTTGAATCAAACTTTTTTGAATAAGGAAAACTGAAAAAATATGAGCTTTGAAAAGTTTGACTA
>JBAVYC010001378.1:0-3412 GCA_049698595.1 Desulfobacterales bacterium
GGATAGGGTATGCCGCTTTGAAGCAAAAGCACTCAATTAGGGGATAAACGAATGCTTAATGTAAAAGAAGAAGATATCGATAGGATAACGGAAGCATTTTATCTGATTCTTCAAGGCAAACGGCCGACACCAATCGAGTTGCCCGAAGATTATCCGGACAATGAGATCAAGCAGGCAGTAAGCTATATTAATAATTTTATAAACGAATATAATAGCGGTACAGATTGGATTTACAACTTATCCAGGGGGGATTTGAGCGTTGAGGCTCCCAAAGGAAAACTTTTAATTCTGCAATCGCTTAAAAGCCTGCAGGCGAGTTTAAGACATTTGACCTGGGCGACACAACAAATCGCCACGGGTGACTTCAGCCATGAAATCGATTTTATGGGGGATTTTTCAGCCGCTTTCAACAGCATGACCCAGCAATTAAAGGATTCCTTCAGCGAACGTAAAAAAGCCAATGAAGCCCTTCAGGACCAGATCAATGAACTGAATAATGCCCGCCTGGCCATGCTGAACATGATGGAAGATCTCGATGTGGCTAGAAATGAAGCTGAAGATGCCACTAAATCCAAAAGCGAATTTTTGGCGAACATGAGCCATGAAATCCGCACCCCCATGAATGCCATCATGGGTATGGCGCATCTGGCCATGAAAACCGATCTTACCGCCAAGCAATACGATTATCTGAAAAAGGTGGATATTTCCGCCCGGTCGCTATTGGGTATCATCAATGACATCCTGGATTTTTCCAAAATCGAAGCCGGCAAAATGGACATGGAGTCCGTGGATTTCCAGTTGGAGGAAACACTGGATAACATTTCAACCCTGGTTGGCATTAAGACCCAGGAAAAAGGACTGGAACTGCTGTTTAAGACCGATCCTGCAGTGCCGCGGGCACTGATCGGCGATCCCCTGCGACTCGGGCAAATTCTCATAAATTTATCGAACAACGCCGTAAAATTTACAGATACGGGTGAAATTGTCGTTGCCACTAAATTGGTCAAACAAGACAAAGCGCAGGTCACCTTAAAATTTTCTGTTCATGATACCGGCATTGGCATGACCGCGGAACAGGCCGCCAAGCTGTTTCAGCCTTTTGCTCAGGCCGATTCCTCAACTACCCGAAAATATGGCGGCACCGGCCTGGGGTTAACGATCAGCAAACGGCTGACAGAGATGATGGGCGGGGAAATCTGGGTGGAAAGCAACCCCGGCCAGGGCAGCACTTTTAGTTTTACCGCCAACTTGGGCCTGGGGAAAGAGAGAGCCAAAAAACGCTTCAAGCCCCCATCCGAACTGCGCGGCATGCAAGTCCTGGTGGTGGATGACAACGCCACTTCCAGGAGCATATTACAGGAAATGCTGGAATCTTTTTCATTCGAGGTCTCCTTGGCATCGTCCGGGGAGGAGGGAATCACAGAACTTGAAGCCGCCGGTAAAGATAAACCATTTGAGCTGGTGATAATGGATTGGAAGATGCCGGGTATGGGCGGCATCGAGGCTTCCAAGCGGATTAAAGGCCTTAAAAGTTTAAGCAAAATTCCACCGATTATATTGGTGACCGCTTACGGCCGTGAAGAGGCCATGCAGCAGGCCGATGAAGTAGGATTCGAGGGCTTTCTGCTTAAACCGGTCAACCCTTCGATGCTTTTTGACACCATTATGCAGGCCTTTGGAGAAGCGCTGCCCGAAACCTCACGGATTGCGCAGAGACATGAACAAGAAGCCGAGGCTTTGAAACATATTCGGGGGGCACAGCTGCTCTTGGTGGAAGATAATGAAATCAACCAGCAGGTGGCCAAGGAAATTCTTGAAGGCGCCGGTCTGAATGTTACCATAGCCACCAATGGCCAGGAGGCCGTCACCGCGGTAAAGGAAAACAATTTTGACGCGGTGCTCATGGATGTTCAAATGCCGGTGATGGATGGGTACACGGCCACGAGGGAAATTCGGAAGTGGGAATTGGGATTGCGGAATGAAAATGGAAAGAATTCCGATTTAAAATCCGAAATCCGAAATCCAAAATCCAAAATCCAAGGAGTTCCCATCATCGCCATGACCGCCCATGCCATGGCCGGTGACGAGGATAAAAGTTTGCAAGCCGGCATGAATGGTCATGTCACCAAACCTATTGATCCGGATCAGCTTTTTGCCACCCTGCAGAAATGGATCCAGCCGAGTGAAAAACGGGTGACGATCCAGACACCCGTTGTTTCCGTCGAGCCCTCTGGTGAGGACCAAGTGGTTTCGATTGAAAGGGATCTTCCGCAATCTTTGCCGGGATTTGATCTATCTGGTGGATTAAAGCGATTGCAAGGAAACAAAAAGCTTTATCGGAAGTTGCTTTTACGTTTTGCTATGGACTACAACGAAGCAGCTAATGAAATCCGTGAGACGCTTGATGCCGAGGATTTTGATCAAGTCCACAGCCTGGTGCACAATCTCAAGGGGCTGGCCGGCAATCTGGCGGCTACAGACTTGCAGGCTGCCGCTGTGAATCTGGAGAAACTCGTCAAGAGAGTTGAAAAGAAAACCATTCCAACTGAAGAGTTTAATTTGAAATTCTCCGATCTTGAAAATGCCCTCAATCAAGCACTCAAATCAGCTCAGAGTCTTGGCGCACTTGTTGAAAAAAACAGCGAGCAACTATCTGCTGAGGCGCTTGCAGATATTCAAACTGAATTATCTCAGGACATCTCCAAACGCATTCGCGATGCGGCTGAAATGGGAGATGTTATGACATTAAATGCCATCGCAGAGGAAATCAAGCATCAATCAGATTCTTGCATGCTACTCAGCAAACAGATTGTTCAAATGGCGGAAGACTTTGACCTTGATGGTATCCAAAAAATAGCGAATAAATTAGATGCCTGTTGAGCATGCTAATTTTTTAGATTTCCTTACGCAGAAGGGAAACGGGAGTCGGAACATGGACAATCACCATCAAAAAGCTAAAAGACCCGGAATGGCTGAAACGGTCAAACCATACCTGAAAATAATTGTCGCCATACTTGCCTTTATGGTTGTCACGGCAGTCCCTGAAAAATCAATTTCGCAGATTCAAAATCAAACCGCTGCCGGAGCCGGCAATTTGGAGATAGAAGCTGAAGCGCCTGGTGGTTTCAGTCTGGATTATTTGAAAAAGATCCGTAAAACGGTCAAAAATGCCAGCGATCTGACGGAAGATATAAAAAAAGGCGTCCTGAGTTATTTGGATCGCGCGATTATCTTCCGTGAAACAGAAGCCCGGCTGAGAAAGCAAGCCGAGGATATCAAGCAAAGGGTTGATGCTGCACCTGAGCGCATCAAGGCGATTGAAGCCGAGTTGGATCGCCCCTTGCCACCGCTGGAGGATGTTCTTGCCGTGGCTGCCAAAATGCTGCCCGACCAACTCGAACAACACCTGAAG